>DOUV01000438.1 GCA_003520455.1 Chloroflexota bacterium
CACCTCGCCGGCCCCGAGCGCGGTCAGCGCCGCGCGGGCTGCCTCGCTCAGATGTGCCGTGGCGTTGCCCTGGAAGGCCACGACCACGATGCGCCCGGCCGGGATTGCATCGAGAAACTCGGCCAGCCGGGCGGCCTCGAACTGGTTGGCAGCCGTATCAAAGCCCCGTGCCTCCAGAACACGCCCGCTCCCCGGCTCCAGAACCGTGACATTCACGCCCCGGCGGTGCTCGCTCACATCCTGGTCGTCGATAGTGATGTACCCGATCTCCTGGCCACCGGATCCGCCGTCACTGGTGACCGTCACAACGGCGTCGAGGGAGATACCGGTCGTCCCGATCAGGCGAGTCTGCGGGAGCGCATCGCGTGGGCGGGTGCTGCGTTCGAAGCGCAGCGACAGATCGTTAGTCCCCACGCGCAGGAGACGGCCGGGGATCGAGAACGCGTATTCCCCCCAACCAGGGCCAACGATGGCCGGCCGGTCCAACTGGTGCCCGTTGATCCAGAGATCCATCTTTTGATCGCCCGCACCAGGGTACTCGAACGGTGCGACGCGCAACCGCAGGCCCATGAAGGGCGGCACGGCGTCGAGCGGCAGGAACAGGCGGGCGTCTGGCCCCGTGGCCCATACGGCCGACGCCCCCGCGATGTCTGGCTCGTCGCGGTCCCAGCCCTCGCCCCGATACATTGCGCTGCTCGGATCGCCCAGGTCGATCCGTAGCTCGGCCGGTTGCGGCGTGCGCGGGATCCGAAAGAGCGGCGGGTCGCTTCCGGCGACCGGCGCCAGTGGCCACATCTGTTCCAGGTAGGCCAGAGTGGCAGTGTAGGTGTCACTGTAGGGCGGGCGACCCGGGACCGGCGGATTCGCGACGACGTAGCGCAGATCGAGGAGGCGCGCCAGCGCCCCGGCCTGCTGCCGGTCGGCCGCGACCTCCTCCGCGGTCGGGCGGTAGCTTACATCTGCCTCGATCTTGATCAGAGTGCGGAAGACCGGCAGGCGCGCAAAATAGTCGAACTTGATCGCCGGCGCGCGCGAGATGTTGCCGCTCGGAAGTCGCTTGGCGTGCACCGTCTGGTAATACTGCGTGCGAGTGTCTTCACTCCCCAGGACACTGAAACTGTTGCGCCAGCCCAGGGGCAGGGAGAGCACAGCAAAGTCCCCCGGCTCGGCGGCGAGCCGCCGGTAGGCCGGTGGCACCCGGGCGTCGCTCAGCGGCAGGGGCAGGGCCAACTGCTCGAACAGCAGCAGGCCGATGAGCAGGCTCCCTATGACCGTTGCCAGACCGGGCGCGCGGCGTCCCACGGCACTGGCCAGCCACCAGAGGGCATAGCCCATCAGCACGGCCGCGCAGAGCATCAAGACGACGCTGAAGCGATTGGGGGCACGGTTGCCCTTGATGATCGGGAGGTAGTGCAATACGATGAAGGGCAGCGGCACTCCGCTCTCCAGACCATCGAAGCTAAAATGAGCGCGGCCGTTGATCTGCAGCAAGGGCCCCAGGCTGAAGAGGGCGAAGGCCAGAGCGGCCACCGTCCAGGCCATCACCCGGCCTCGAAAACGCCAGGCCCCGAGCGCGGCCAACACCAGGGTGCTCACCCCAACGAACACCGTATTGACGTCGGCGAAACGTGCCTTCTGCTCCTGCACGGCCCGCAACTCTCGCACCCAGTCGTGGCCGAAGAGTGGGTGCAGGGCGACCGGCGTCGTGAAACTCCACAGGTCGGCCGAGAGCTTGAGGGCATCACCCCAACCAGGCAGCGCGTAACGACTATCCAGGGAGGCCCGCACCACCGGCACCACCACCGGCGCGCTGAGCAGCACTGCCACGGTGGCCAGCAGCCCCAGGCGGGGCACCCAGCCCGGCACGGTGCGGTGCCAGGTGAATATCAGCAACACCAGTGCCAACATCGCCAGGAAGACGCCGAAGGTCATCTCGTTGAGCAGCGCGGCCGCCAGGAAGAGGCCGCCCAACACCGCCGCCAACCGGGAGCGGGTCTGCACGCTCTTCAAGAAGAAGAGGGTGAAAAGCGGGAGAAAGCCGGTGCTCGCGAAGTTGTAGTGGCCGAGCGCGGCGTAGATGGTGCGGTAGGCGCCGAACGCGTAGAGCGCCCCGGCTCCCGCCGCGGCCAGGAAGGCAGCGGTCGGGGGGTGCGGGGTGGCGGTCGGGGGGAGGGTTAACCCCGGCCCCTCGGTCGCCAGCAACCAGCGCACGAGCAGAAAGGTGCCCCAGCCGCTCAGCGCCGTCATGCCGAGCAGAAACAGGTTGCTCGTGAGGACCGGGCCAAGCACGTCGAGGAGAGGGAACGCCAGCAGGGCATTGCCCAGATTGTAGGTGTAGAGCACCAGGTCAATGCCGAGGGGATGGAAAATGAAATCGCTGTGGAGCGGGTTGGTCCCGAAGCGGAGCAGCGCCGCTTTGAACCACCAGAGGTTCCAGATGAAGGTGTACTCGTCAAAGGCCCAGGTGGGACTCCCAGGCACGTGGGTGGTCAAATGCAGTGGGAGCGGCCACCAGAGCAGCGCGCCAGCCACCAGGTAGAAGGCGGCCACAGCCAGGTGGCCCCGCCCGGACAGTCGTCGCATCAGTGTCGATACCTCACAGGCGGCAATGGTACCAGAGCGGCTATAGCGCGCCAAATAGAACCAGAGGGGTACCAGTGAGCAGGAGAACACGCTCCCCGCCGTGTAACGGCCCGTCCCCCCTCGTCGCCTGTCTCCTGCATTTTCCTCGGCCTCCGAAAACCGCTATAATCGCGGCGACTCGGAGGAAGGGAGGGGGCATGGCGCTGCAGCTGGAGCAAATTACCGCCCAAGTCGTCGAGCTGTCGCAGGGCCTCACCGCCGACCAGCGCCGTCGCTGGCTGCAGGAAGCCCGCCGCTTGCTGCGCGAGCTCGATAGCGCGACCTTGAACGCCAAGCTGGCCCGGCGCAACACTGATCGCGTCCCCTGGCTGGTAGCCCAACCGCTCAGCCCACTCCACGAACACGCGCCGCCCCCGGCCTGCCCGCCCGAGTTCAGCGTCATCGCCGCCGACGGCTCGAACATCCCCCCGGACCGGCATAGCCCGGTCCGCTATTATGTCATCAACACTGGGACCGCGGTCCTGACTTACGGCCATGCGCCGTCGGCTCACCTGCAAGCGCAGGCCGTCTTATACCATCACGATGAGGCGCTCTACTTCGACCCGGTCACGCGGCTCCAGCCGGTCGAGGGCAACCGGCTGAGTGCCAGGATGGCCATCGCCGAGCTACACGCGCTGCGGGCCGCGGCGCGCTCGGTCCCTGCCCCGGCCGTCGCGCTCGTTGACGGCAGCCTGATCCTCTGGAGCCTGCAAAGTGAGCCGGCCGAGGTCCGTACGCGGCTGCTGCGCGAGTACCTCACGGCGCTGGACTGGTTCAGGCGCCAGCGCATTCCGGTGGCCGGCTACATCAGCGATCCCGGTAGCTTCGAGTTGGCCAATGCGCTGCGCGTCTACCTCTGTCCTGAGTCGCCGGCCGAGTGTCGCCGGTGCTGGGAGACAAGCGCCGGTGAGTTGCGCCTCTGCTACGAGCTCCATCACTTCCGGGACCCGGCCCTGCTGCTCGGAATCCTCGGCGAGGACGAACGCACCTGCCTCTTCGCAAGCAGCTCGCACATCTTGAACGATTACGAGGCCCACACGGTGCGCTTCTTCTACCTGCGGGCCAGCGATGAGATCGTGCGCGTCGAGATTCCGATGTGGGTGGCGGAGGAGCCGGCGCTGCTCGGCCTGCTCCACGCCGTGATCTGCGACCAGTGCCAACGCAGCGGTTGGCAGCCCCCCTACCCGCCCGCCCTGCACGAGGCCCACGAACAAGCGGTGATCTCCTCCGGCGATCGTGAGTTGGTGGAGTGGTTGATCGAGGAGGAACTGAGCCGCCGGGGTGTCACCTTCCTGAAGTCCGCCAAGGCGCGCCACAAGCGCAGCCGCGGGGTGTAGGCTGCTCTGTGCGGCAGAGATTTGCGGTATGAGGCGTGATGCCTGAGAATACCGAGCCGATCGGCGAAATCATCGAGACCGCGACCCAAGACTTCCTGGCTGAGAGCTTGACTCTTCACCAACCGCCGCTGTTGGGCGAACTGGTCAAGGTTCAGGTGAACCGCGAGGATTACTGCTACGCCGTCGTGAGCTACGCGAGTACGAGCAGTCCTGACGCCGGGCGACGGGCTGTACGGCGCAGCAGCGAGAGTGTCGTGGACGAAGCCGTCTACGCCTCGCACCCGCAGCTCAACCGGCTGCTGCAGACGACCTTCCGGGCCATTCTAACTGGCTGGTCTGATGCAGGCGTCTCTAGCGCAGCGATCCGGCAAAGTTTGCCGCCCACACCGCCACCCCTGCACCACAGCACGTATCGCTGCACCCCCGAGGCGGTGCGCCGCTTCACCGACCAGCTCTTGTACTTCCGCCTGATCCTGGCCTGCGTCCGTGAGGTCCCTACCGAGCAGGTCCTGGCGGGCCACATTCGCTACGTCTACGCCTTGCGCGGCAATGACGAGCCCTGGCTCAGCCGCGCCGCCCAGGAGGTAGCGAGCCTGCTGAAGAACGACCATGAACGCCTGCTGACGCTGCTCTATGCAATCGACCCTCAACACTAATCGACGCTATCCGTCACGCTATCGTCCGAGCTGGCCTATGCGTCCGACCGCCCACTTGTCTACCGAGGAAAAGCTCAGGCTCCTGAACGAGATTGCCATCGCTGAGGAGCGTTTTCTGGCCGACTATTCCGCGCTCCTTGAAGCGTTCCTCGACGACAATGCGCCGGAGGTCCGGCTGGCGGCAATTCGCCTGCTCTGGGAGTATCCCGAGCCTCGCTTTGTCGAGCGCCTCATTGCCAAGTGTGACGATCCCTCATTCGACGTCCGGTTGGCTGCGCTTGACGTCCTCGGCCGCCACATCTATGAAGGTGAGGCCAGTGAGGAGCCGGCCGACGAGAGTCCCTGGGAGTCCATCACGGCGCCACTGCGAACCGCCAGTCGCCGCACGGTCGCCTTCCTGGTGTGCTTCTACCGCAATCCCGACCGGCCGCTCGAAGAGCGCCGCCACGCGCTCGAAGCGGCCGCGTTCAGCCGGAGCCCCGAGGTCGGCGCTCTCATCGAGGAAGCCTACCACTCGAACGACCGGGAGCTCCAACTGAGTGCCATCGCGGCGATGGGCCACAACGGCGACTCCCGGTGGAGTCCTATCGTGCTCCGCGAGATCGAGAACCCGGACCCGAATGTCCGAATCGAGGCCGTCCGCGCCGCCGGGGAGATGGGTCTCAAGGCGGCCGTACCAACCCTCATGCGCTACGCGCGGCGGACCAGTGTCCCGCGCGGCCTGCGCTTCTGGTCGATCTTCGCCCTGGGCCAGATCGGCACCCCGTCGGCACTCCCGCTCCTGGAGCGGCTCTCTGTCGCCCCAGATCAGGAGATCGCCACGACTGCCCGTACGGCGTTGGACGAGTGGTATTACGTCAATAACGAGAGCGACTAAGACCAGGAGCGTCCGTGAGGGCCCGTCGCCACATCATTTTCTCGCTGCCAATAGCCCTGCTACTCGCAACACTCCTTGGGAGCGCCTTCTTTGATTCGGCGACATCCCTCGACGTGCCGTCCGCGACGGGTCAGGCCAGCGTCGCCCCCGCCGGCGGCCCGG
>DOUV01000432.1 GCA_003520455.1 Chloroflexota bacterium
AAGGGGCCGCAGGCGCTCGATGGCCCGCTCGACCAGCAACTCGGTCTCGGGCCGGGGGATCAACACACGCCGGTCTACCAGGAACTCGCGGCCATAGAAGGCCGCCCGGCCGAGAATGTACGCCACGGGCTCACCGGCCGCGCGCCGGGCGACCAGAGCACGAAAGCGCCGGGTTACCTCCAGGGCAACCGGCTCGTCAGGATGGGCGAGGAGTGCCGCCCGGTTGCGCCCCAAGAGCGCGCCCAGCAGG
Source organism: Chloroflexota bacterium (assembly GCA_003520455.1). The sequence goes on from DOUV01000432.1 coordinate 251, forward strand.
AGCTGAGCATCGAGCCGGGCACTCTCGGAGACGGCGTCGAGCTGGGCAGTGGCTTCGTTGAGTACTGTGCGGATGGTCATTTTCGGGTTACAGGGTGAAGCTCGGAAGGTTGAAGGTGAGGGCACTTTGAGGGACGAACCTTCAACCTGTCCAGCCGCCCCACCGGGGGAGACGCCCGGTGGAGAGACGCTCCGGTGGGGCGTCTCTACGCGGCATCGAGCTCGGCCAGCCTGGCCGCCTGCTCGGAGGTTGCCAGGGATTCGATGAATTCGTTGAGCGCCCCGTTGAGCACGGCATCGAGCTGGTAGCTGGTCAGTCCGATCCGGTGGTCGGTGACCCGGTTCTGCGGGAAGTTGTAAGTGCGGATCTTCTCGCTCCGCTCGCCGCTCCCGATCTGGCCGCGCCGGGTCTCGCCCAATTCTTTCAGGCGCTGCTCCTCTTCGAGCTCGTACAGGCGGGCACGCAACACCCGCATCGCTTTGAGCTTGTTCTGGAGCTGCGACTTCTCGTCCTGGCACGTGACCACCAACCCCGTGGGCAGGTGGGTGATGCGGACCGCCGAGTCGGTCGTGTTCACACTCTGGCCGCCGTGGCCGCCGGAGCGAAAGACGTCAATCCGAAGGTCGTTGGGGTTGATCTCGACCTCGACCTCCTCCATCTCGGGCAGCACGATGACCGTGGCTGTGGACGTGTGAATCCGGCCGCTTGCCTCCGTGGCCGGGACGCGCTGCACGCGATGCACGCCGCTCTCGTACTTGAGGCGCGAGTAGGCGCCGCGTCCGCGGACCTCGAAGATCACCTCTTTGAAGCCCCCTACACCCGTCTCATTGGTACTGATGAGATCCGCTTTCCAGCCGTGATTCTCAGCATAGCGGGTATACATGCGGAAGAGATCGGCGGCAAACAGACCCGCCTCGTCACCACCCGCTCCGGCTCGAATCTCGACGATGACATTCTTCTCGTCGTTCGGGTCTTTCGGGAGCAGCAGGCGCTTGAGGCACTCTTCCAGCCCGGTAGATTCGGCCTCAAGGCGCTCGACCTCTTCCCGAACCAGCGCCTCCATCTCATCGTCGAGCGTCTCATCGCTCTCCAGCATCGCCCGGGTCGCGACCAACTCCTCGGCCACAGCCTGGTAGCGGCGATAGGTCGCGACCAACTCTTCAAGCTCGGCCTGCTCGACAGCATAGGCGCGGAGCCGGTCGGGATCGGTGGCGACCTCGGGATCGGCCATCAACTGATTCAACTCTTCGTAGCGCTCGGCGACCCGAGCCAATGCATCGAACATACGCCTTCTCACCTTTTGGCACGAAAAGAGCCCCTCGCGGCACCGAAGGGCTCCTCAGTCGTTTACATTATACGCCCGATGGCCACTCTTGACAAGCTGGAAGGTCTCACCGCGCACCCTGCTCAGCCGGTGCTTGCCCTGCGCTCAGGCCAATCTCAGCACGTCAAGGCGGCTCGCAAGGGTTCGGGTGCCGTTCCCCGGCGCAAAACTTGCTGCTATCTCTGTTGTGAACGGCCCTGTGTTGCTGGACCGAGCGGAAATCATCGATACGGAGGAAACTATGGCGAAACCGGACAGTTATACTGTCGAAACACCCAAGCTGGAGGGCACGCACATCACGCTTGCCGAGTTGCAGGTCGAGGGGGCTGATGAGTACGTGACCATCGAGAATACGGGCACGGTCGCCCAGCCGCTCACAAGCTGGATCCTCGCCAGTCTCCGCGGCGAGACGCTGTACCAGATGCCGGAGGGGCTTGTTCTCCATCCCAACAGCCGGGTGAGAATTCACAGCGGCCCCGCTGCTGAAGGCAACCCGCCCACCGACTTCGTCTGGACGCGTGAGAGGGTCTGGAACGACAAGGGGGATACCGCAGTGCTGTTCGATGCCCTTGGCCACGAGGTCACCCGGCTCACTCACGGCAGCCCGCCGGCCGAGAGCCGCGGCGCCAGGCTCCTCTACCGCGATGACGATGGTCGCCTGCATATCGAGGACAGTTATCCGTCCAAGGCCGTGAACCGCAAACTCACTACACCAAGCGCGGAGGCACGCAAGGAATGATCGTCGAGATTGTCGCACCAGAACTCGGCGGCGAGGAGCGCAACCGCGACATTGTCTTCAAGACGCTCGCCAAATTGGACAAGTATCTGACCCACTTCCCCGAAGATAGCATCTTCGCCCGGGTAGCGCTCGGCCCGCACCCGACGAACGACGACTGGGTCCGGGCCACCATCGATCTCTCCCTCCCAGGCGCCCCGAAGGCGGTCGCCGACGCCGATGGCGAGACGACTCGCGAAGCGCTCAACCAGGCGGCTGAGGAGGTCGAGCGCCAGCTCCGCGAATTGAAAGAGCGCCGCTCGCCGGATTGACGCCAGGATCGCACCCGAGTGCGTCGCACCACGCGCAGTGCGCCCTCGGTGGCCGGGCCCACTCTTGTGCCTGGGGGATCCTCAGCCGAACCAGAGGGCAGCTATACGCTCGAAAAAGCCGGGGCTCGATTCCTCCGATACCCCCGGCCTGGCGGTCACGAGTGGTTGGGCATATTCTCGGACAGCCAGGTTGCCATTCGGAATCGCAGCCTCCTCGCCTGACGGCACGCACGAATTGCCTGAAAACTCCTCGTGGATTGCTTGACGAGGATGGGGAGCTATGCTATATTTAAGTCGCTTTACGGGCCCCTTGCGGCCCGTGTGCTTTACTTAGACCAAGAAAGTTGAGGGACGAACTATAAGCGATCGCAAGTATCGTGTCAACGAGCGTATCCGAATCCGCGAGGTGCGGCTCATTGACGAAGAGGGCACAAACGTCGGCATTAAACCGACCCGCGAGGCACTCGAATACGCCCACAGCAAGGATCTCGATCTCGTCGAGGTCGCTCCGAACGCCAAACCGCCTGTTGCTCGTGTGATGGACTTCGGCAAGTTCATGTACGAGCAGACCAAGAAGGAGCGCGAGGCCAAGAAAGCTCAAAAACAGGTCGAGATCAAAGAGTTGCGCCTGCGTCCTAAAACCGACGACTATCACATGGGCTTCAAAGTAAAGCAAGCGCGGGGCTTCCTTGAAAAAGGTTCCAAAGTTCGGTTTCGAATTCTCTTCCGTGGCCGCGAAGCAAGCCATCCCGAACTCGGTCGCGAACTTCTCGCCGAAGTTGCGAATGAACTGAAAGATGTCGCGGAAGTCGAGCAAACCCCCGTCTTTGAGGGGCGCTCGATGACCCTGATCTTGATGCCAACAAACGTGAAGTAAGTTTATCTGGCCCCGCACCTCATCCTCAGATGGCGTGTGTCCGTCTGAGGATGCTTTTGTGCCGCCGTTACGACGAAGGAGCAACAACTATGCCGAAGATCAAGACGCACAAGGCAACTGCCAAGCGTTTCAAGGTTACTGGCACGGGGAAGATCATGCGGACGAAGATTGGGAAGAGCCATCTGCGCCGCAAGAAGCCGGGTCGGGTGAAGCGCCTGTTCGACAAGTACATCGAGGTGACGAGCGCCGGGGCGAAGGCTCGCGTTCGCAAGCTGGCGCCCTACTTGAAGAACTCTCGCGATTAGCCCGTTTTCATCGACGTCGGTTCCCCCGGTTGTCGGGCACACTCCTCCACGTGGGGAGGCCTCCACGCCCGCCGACGGGTTGACTAGACGATTCTCAAAGCTGGAGGAGTATTTCCATGGCTCGTGTGAAAGGCGGGTATGTGACCCGCCGCCGTCACAAGAAGATTCTGAAATTGGCCAAAGGCCACCGCGGTGTGCGGCATACCCGCTTCAGAACCGCCAAAGAGAGCGTGACGCATGCGTTGAAGTATGCCACGCGCGATCGGCGCCATCGGAAGCGTGATTTCCGCCGTCTCTGGATCCAGCGCATCAATGCCGCCGCCCGGCAGCATGGGATGAGCTACAGCACATTTATCCATGGTCTCAAGCTCGCCGGTATTGATCTGGATCGCAAGATTCTGGCTGATATGGCGGTCAATGATGCGGCAGCCTTCGCAGCGGTGGCCGAGCGTGCCAGGGGAGCCAGCGAAACGGCGTAGCGTTAGGCCGCGGGACCGGCGCCGCCGACAGGGATGCAGTTCGACGTGCCATTGGCGGGAGAGAGGGTCTCCTCTCTCCCGCCTCTTGTTGCCAGATGCTCGCCGGCGGGTATCATCACGGCTATGGGTTTGTAGCAGTTCGGGAGTTGGTTGCAGCTTCGCCTGCGCCGTAAGTTTCAACATGTTGAGAGGATTGCGTGCGGCTGCGACAGAGGCAACGTTTTCATAGAGTCAAGTCATCACTTCATCAGAGCATAAAGTCATCAACGTACCAAAGTACCGGAGAACCAAGTCATCGATGCAGGATATCATCAATGCAGTAGAACGGAACGTAGACGAGAGGATAGCCATGTCAACGCGAGTGGCAGAAGACCTTCAGCAGGGGAGAGAGGAAGGGCGAACCCCCCCAACGTGGCGTCAGATGCACCTCGACACACGCCCGGAAGTGGAGACGATACTTTTTCGGCTTTACCGGGAGACCCCGGCCTGGCGCAAACTCGAGCAGGTTGGCGAGATGAACACGGCGGTTCGCACACTTGCCCTGAGCGGGCTCCGGAGACAGTACCCGGATGCATCCGAGCAAGAGATCAAGCGTCGGCTGGCCGATCTCCTATTGGGGCCGGAGTTGGCCGCGCGAGTATATGGCTCTCTGTCGGAGAAAGAGCCGGTCTGATGCTCTCCGAACCGATCGCTGTCACGCTCCTCGTGACCGGCGCCCTGGAGGGATTGGGCGTGCCCTATGCAATTGGCGGTTCTCTGGCAAGCGCCGTGTATGGCGTGGCCCGGGCCACACAGGACGCCGATATCGTCGCCGATCTTCGGCTTGACCACGTAGAGCGCTTCGCCCGGGTGCTGGGCGAGGCGTTCTACGTGGACACGGAGATGATCCGTGAGGCCGTTCAGCAGCGGAGTAGTTTCAATGTCATTCATTGGGACACACAATTCAAGGTGGATATCTTCATCCCCAAGCGTCGGGCCTTTGACCAGGCCCAACTGGCCCGGCGCACTGCGGAGATTGTAGCAACCGAACCGGAGCGAACAGCCTACCTCGCGTCTCCAGAGGACAACCTTCTTTCCAAGCTGGAATGGTATCAGATGACCGAACGAGGATCGGAACGGCAATGGCGCGACGTGCTTGGCATCATCAAGACCCAGGGCGACCGGCTTGACCTGGACTATCTCCGGCGAATGGCAAGCACCTTGGAAGTGAGCGACCTATTTGAGCAAGCGTTGGTAGCAGCACAAGAATAAGCCGATAGTAATAACTCGACTTTTGCAGTGACATAA
>DOUV01000549.1 GCA_003520455.1 Chloroflexota bacterium
CAGGAGGGCGATGGAGGCGGGCACGTTGGCCAGCATGCTCATCTCTTTGCCAATGGAGGGTTCGTAGGGCTCGCTGGGGGCGGTGGCGAGCGCCTGCTCGGCGTCCTCGAGGAGGGGCTCAGCCGCCTGGAGCCGGCCGGCGTTGAATGCGGCGATCACCTGTGCGAGGGCCAGTCGCGGGCGAGAGCGCACCACCTCCTGGGGAAGTGCCGCGAGCCACCCCCGGAGCGTCTCTCCCTCGCCTCGACGGAGGATCTCCTCAACGTGTTGTTCAACCAGCCGGGCCGCCCACACGGCTTCGCCCGCTGCCAGGGCATGGCGCACCGCGTCGCCGATCAGCTCATACTCCGCATACCAGGCGGCTGCCTTTCGGTGCAGTTCGGGAACCCGGTCGGGATCGGCGGACTGCAGACGGGCGAGGAGCAGGTCGGCGAAGAGATGGTGGTAGCGGTACCAGTGGCGCTGCTCGTCGAGAGGCACCAGGAACAGGTTGGCTCGTTCCAGGCGTTCCAGCATCTCCTGGCTATCGCGGCGGCCGGTAAGCACATCACAGAGCGGGCCGCTGAGTTGCTCGAGAACCGAGGTCTCGAGCAGGAAGCTTCTCACGTCGCCGGGCTGCTGCTCGAGTGCCTCCTCGGTCAGGTAATCCAGGATGTAGCGGTGGCTGCCTCTGAACCCCTGGATGAACCGCGCCGGATCGGAGGCCCCTCGCAGGGACAGCGCGGCAAGCTGGAGTCCGGTCACCCAACCTTCGGTTCGTTCTTCCAGGGCAGCAATGCTCTCCTCAGGCAGGTGAAGCCCCCAGACCCTGCGCAGCAAGGCAGCCGCCTCCTCTACGGTGAAGCGCAGGTCGGCAGCGCGCAGCTCGGCCAGTTGGCCTCGAGCACGGAAGCGGGCCAGTGGGATCGGCGGGTCGCTGCGACTGGAGATCACCACGTGCATCCCGGGCGATAGGTGCTCAAGCAGGAAGGCCAGGCTGGCGTGAATCGCATGGGACTCGATCAGGTGGTAATCGTCGAGGACAAGCACAAGCTCACCTGAGTGGGCTGCAAGCTCATTCACCAGGGCTGTGACCACAGCCTTGGGGGTCGGTTGGGCCGAGGCGTTGAGCAGGGAGAGGGCCTGCTTGCCAATCCCTGGGTGCACCCTATCGACCGCCGCGACGATATAGCGCCAGAAGCGGGCCGGATCGTTGTCGTCCCCATCCAGGGAGAGCCATGCGACGGGCCTTGCAGTGCTCCTGGCCCAGCCGGCAAGCAGCGTCGTCTTGCCGAACCCTGCCGGGGTGCTGACGAGGACAAACTTGCGGGTCGTCGCCTCCTCCAGACGGCCAATCAAGTGGGAGCGCGGCAGGAGATCAGGGCGGATTCCTGGAATGCCGATCTTTGTAGCCAACAAGACATCGCGCTTCTGGTTGTGCTTCCCCGGCGATGCCGAATTGTGAGGCTCAAGCATCGGCTATCTCTTCCAGCCACAGGACAAACCAAAGCGTGTGGGCATCATGAAGCGCACGTTCGGTTATGCGACCAACCATCACCCCGCCAAGCACTTCTTACAACAGATCGGCGACCGGTTGCGCCGGGGATTCGTCCTGGTCCGAGACAGCGCCATTTGCCGTCACACGCCACAGTTCAAACCGGTCCGTGTCAAAGCCCTTCAAGGCCGCCTCGAAGGGCTCGGCGGTGAGGCTCCCATCTGCCAGCAGCGCGGCGACCTCGGGGTCGGCGTGGATGGCGGTGGAGATGATGACATCTCCGCCGATAGAGAACGATTCGAGGCGCGCGGCGAGGTTGACGGTCGTGCCGAAGTAATCGAGGCGGTCGTTGAGGCTCACAGCAATACAGGGGCCATGGTGCAGGCCGGCCTTGAGCCACAGCGGCGGAGCGCCATCCGGCGGGGTTGCCAACGCTTCCTGGGCGCGCAGGATCGCCTGCAGGCCCGCCACCGGCCGGCGAAAGACGGCCATGACCGCGTCGCCGATGGTCTTGACGAGGGCGCCCTCCTCAGCCGTGATCGCCTCGCGCAGCACGTCGAAGTGGTCCATGACGCGCCCAAAGGCAGGCGCATCGCCGATCTCGCGGTAGAGCCGGGTGGAGCCGCGGAGATCGGTGAAGAGGATGGTGAGGCTGCCGACGGAGATACGCTCGCCGGGACGTAGGGCCTCACTCGCGAAGAGATCGCGGAAGAGTTGGAGCGCCGTGACCTCGGCGGCCGTAGCGGCCTGATCTGTCCAGCTTTGGCGTTCCAGGATGAAGAGCTGCTCGGCGTCGGTGGCATTCACAAACGTCACCGTCAGCGCGGGGGCGATTTGAAGCTCCTCGGCGGGCCACCTCTCCGGGCCGGCCCGGAGGGTGACTGCGGGTGCGCCGTCGGGGGTGACCAGAAGGTGTTGGCCGCCAGGCAGTTCGAAGGTGCGCAAGCGGTAGCGCCCGGTCTCCAACGAGATTGCCACCGAGCGCTCGGTCCCGGCGGGCAGCAACTGCTGGACCATGATATGGGGCGTGACCTGGGGGCCGCCGACGCAGTACTCGCCGATCTCCACCCGGCGCACGGCAGGGTTGGGGCGAAAAGTCAGCTCCACCGAGCGATCGAAGTTGACGCTGAAGTCGATATGGCAGGTCTTGCAGTGGACTCGAGAGTTGAGTGTGCCCAGCGAGGAGGGGCTATCCTGGGGTCCGCGGCAGAGGGGACAGAGCAGGTCCCACTGAAAGTCGAGGAGGCCGAGACGGGTGGCCCAGAGGCAGAGTTCGAGGAGCGCCCGGCGCCGGACGCCCCAATGATCTGCCAGCGCGTACGGGCGTAGATGGGCGACATTCAGGTCGTCGGCGTACTTGATGACGTCGATCAGGCGGTCAACGATTTCGGGGTCAGCCCCCCTGGCGAGCAGCGCGGCGCGGGCCTGGGAAATGCGCTCATGAGCGCCCGGCGCCAGGTGGACCTGCACCGGGAGATCGAGAGTGGTTGCGCCGCGTTCTGCCACCCGGTCATACCGGCGAAAGGCGGCGTCGATCCGGCGGGCACTCAGCAGGCCGATTTGGATCGGGATCGCGATGAGGCCCAACAGGTTCTTGGGCCGCGCCCATACCTCGTAGACGAGCCGGGTCCCGCCACCCGGCTGGGGGATCAACTCAGCCTGCACGCGAATCTCAGCAACGGGTCCCTGGAGATAACGGCGAACCACGCCGAAACGATAGGGACGGACCCACTCGAAGGGTTGTTCCTCCCACTCCACGGCGATTCCCAGGCGGAAGAACCGCAAGCGCCGGTGGGCGTTGGGGAGATGCGACCCGTCGTCGGGGCGTTGCTCGAGGGTTGGCAAGCCGGTGTCGCGATTGAAGCGGTTGGTGTCGGAGACCAACGGCCAGATGGCCTCGGGGCTCGCCTGAAACAACCACTCCCACCGGTAGTGGAATTCAGGGGACTTCATCTTGTTCCTCGCAGTTTTCTCGCAGCGGACGTGACGAGTTTGCGGAAAGAATTGGAAGATGAATGCATCAGGATGGTGTCTCGCTGCAGCCCAATTTTGATTTCGTGATGGTGTCGTAGATTTGCGTGTCCCTTGAAGGTTGCGCGGATTGGAGGAAGAAGGATTCTTACTGAAAATTATACAGCAGTTGCGAGGAAGCCTTCAAGCCAAACGTCCACGGCCGGACAAGCGGGCCTCGCCTGGCTTCCCGTCGATCTGTGTATTCCGGCTGTGTTCGAGCTATCGGAACAGGAAGGGGACATCCTCCGAACGGTCGCCGTGGGTGGTCCAGGTGGGCGCCTCGGGGCCGCGGGGCTGCGCCAGGAAGCCGTTGAGGCTGAAGCTGATGGTCGCGCCCGCCTGGGCGCCCTCATCCTCAGGCGTGAGGGGGGCATCGCCGCAGACTGGCATCAACCCGTACCAGCCGGGGGTAGTGACGGTGAAGACGCCGGCCAGCACGCCGGTGGGGTCGTAGGCCCGCACGACT
>DOUV01000078.1 GCA_003520455.1 Chloroflexota bacterium
GCTGCGCTTACGGGCGTCGCTGCATTCACCGGCGGGGGCGGCAGCGGTGTAGCGGTTGCCGGTGGGGGGGTGAGAGTGGGCAAGAAGGCATCCAGGGCGTTGTTCCTCACACCCAGGGCCGTGGCCAGTTGCGCCAGCGCCCCGAGTTGGTGGGGCTGGCTGCCGTTGTGCAGGGCGCGCTCGCCCACCCCGGCCACCAACTGGCCCGGATTGGGCGCGCCCAGCGCCGTCAATTGCCTTTTTGCCTGTTCCAAGTCCCCGCTCTGACCATAGGCCAGCGCCACCAGCGCCACATAATCATCCTTTTGCGCTGTGCTCAAGCTGCTGAGGTCGGAAGGCGCCAGCCGGGGCAACAGGCGAAATCCAAACCAGAGACCGATCAAAAAAGCGGCGAGGATGCCGCCGAGGGCAAGCCATCTGCCCGTTGATTTTTGTTGACGTTTCATAAAAAATGACCTGCAGTGCGACGAACGACGCCATCCATCTCATCAGTCTGGCGCAAAAAGAGGGATACGTGGCGGCGATATGGAGCGTTCGTCGCGGCGTTTCCCTCTGGTAACTCGACTGTTTTGCTGTTATAATGCCGGTGTTCTTCTTGAAATCGTGTCGTTGCCGGCGGTAGCGACCTGTTCTGTAGCGTCTGCCTAAATGATTGTCGAGAAGGATGGATGGACTGAAGTTGCAATGCCGAAGGTGGGACTCGAACCCACATGGAGCTATCTCCAACGGTGTTTGAGACCGTCGCGTCTGCCTATTCCGCCACTTCGGCCAGAGTCTCAGAGTATAAGCCAGGCCCATGTCTACGTCAAGTTGGTTCCGATTGCAGATGCGCTCGCCCGCCGGCTGTGGGGATGGGCGCCGGCAAGCGCGGGGGCGAAAATGATCGACGAAGCAAAGCTGGTGACGGCCGCGCAACGTGGGGAATTGCCCGCGTTCAACCAATTGGTGCTGCACTATCAGGGCCTGGCCTACAACGTCGCCTACCGGGTGATGGGCACACAGGACGGGGCGGCGGACGCCACGCAAGATGCTTTTTTGAAAGCATACAAAGGCTTGCAGAGTTTCCGGGGCGGCAATTTCAAATCGTGGCTGCTGCGTATCGTCACCAACACCTGCTACGATCACCTGCGGGCGCTGAAACGCCGCCCCACCACCGACCTCGATGACCTCCTGGTCGATCCGGATCACAATTGGCGCGTGCTCGACCCGGCAGAAGGGCCGGCAGAACATGCCGAACGCCTGGAGTTGGCCGATCTGTTGCAATGGGCCATTGCCCAACTGCCGCCAGACCAGCGCGCCGTGGTGGTGCTCTCCGACATCCAGGGCCTCTCCTACGAAGAGATCGCCGAGGTGATGGACACCTCGCTGGGCACGGTGAAGTCGCGGCTCAGCCGCGCCCGCGCCAAACTGCGCCACAGCCTGCAAACCCGGCAGGAACTTTTGCCGTTGCAATACCGTCTAACTGACGGACTTTCTTCCTGACCCCTCCCTCTGCACACGATCTTGATGACTCTTTCTCCCCATTCCGGCCCCGCCTTCGATATCGGCGACGAGTTGCTTTCCGCCTATCTGGACGGACAGGTGACTGTCGCCGAACGCCGGCGCGTGGAAGAAGCTGTGGCGGCGGCGCCAGAAGTGGCGCAACGCCTGCATGGCCTGCGCGACCACGGTACGCTCAGCCGGTGTGAGGGTGATCAGAACCTCAGCCAGCGCATTCTGGGTGGCATCATAGGCATGCTGCAATACCGTCCGCCCTTGCTCCGTCAGCGCCAGCGTTACTCGCCTGCGATCACGGGGGTCCACCTCGCGCGTCGCCAACCGGCGAGCTACGAGCCCGTCCATCAGCTTTGACACTGAAGGGAGTGTCAGTCCGAGGTGCTCGGCAACCTCGGAGAGCGATGCACCCTCATGCCGGTTCAAGAACACCAGAGCACGGAATTGCGGCACCGTAAGCTCCGGAGTACGGTTGCTGCGCATCTCACTGCGGATGGTGCGCATGACCAGAGGCACGACCTCCAACAACTCGCGGGCGCATTCGTCGGGCGAAGTTGGCATGGTTTACTTTTCCAATAGTTTGGAAATCTAATTTTACCCCCACTGGATCGATCTGGCAAGAGCTGTGGCCTGTGCGCGTTGCCCGGTGAGGACGAGTGAGCGGGGAAGCCCACGTTCGTTTTGCTCGACACTTGTTGGTGCTAGCCGCGGAGCAGCGCGCGAATATCCTCCGTCAGCATGGCCGGCGGGGTGTCGGATCCCCAGATCAGGCGGACAGTACCGGGGCCCGTCAGGGCAAAGACTCGGTCGGTGTGGACCACCTCGTAGGCCGCATGGTCGGCATGGCCGCTTTCTGCGGGCTCGCCGTAAACACCGTAGGCCTTGCGGGCCTGCGCCAGCACGGCCGGATCACCGGTGAGGCCGACCCAGGATGGGTTGAAGCCGTGAACGAAACGTCCGACCACCTCGGGTGTGTCGCGATCGGGGTCCACGGTCACAAAAACGACCTGCACTCGCTCCGTCTCTTGAGGCCGCAACTGGGCCACCGCCTGTTTGAGATGCGCCATTGTCAGCGGACAGGTGTCTGGACAGTTGGTGTAGCCGAAGAAGACAAGTGTTATCTGCCCGGCCGCGCCCTTCAAATCGAAGGGTTGGCCCGCGGTATCAACAAGGGTGAATGCCGGGACTTCGAGCGGTGGATCAACGACTGTACCACCGTAGGTATGTTGGGGGCCGCAACCGCTCAACACGAGCGCAAGCAGCAGTGCAGCACTCACAACGGGCTGACGGCTCATCATCCATTCCCCTCTCAACATGTGCGGCGACCCTCAGAGACCCCAGGCCATTGCTCGAACGGCCATAACGACCAGGATCACCCGTGGCCCGCGCAGCACCCGGGCGTGCATCCTCTCGACGTTTTCGGGCGGCTCGTACTTCGCGACCAGGCGGCGGTTCCAGCCCTCGACCAGCTCGCCTGGCACACCGATGAACTCGACCACTCCCTGGATTGCCACTCCGCGGCAGTCCTCCTCGCTATCCACAGTGAGCGCCAGGCCTGGATTTGCCGGCAGGGTGCGGGACTTTGCGCGATCCGCCTGGGCCGAGACAGAAAAGTGCCCGCTTTCGTGGATCTACCCGACCGGCGTCACATGCGGCCACCCGTCGGGCTGATCGTGACAACGCGCCCTCCAGTTTCCTTGATTGAGAAAGCCTTCGATGGAAGGCGACAGGGTTGGATCTCCTCTTGCCTGGCGACAGTTCTGGCTCCCAAGAGCAGTTATGATGTAAAATCTGCCGCTCGCATCGGGGTTGCACGCCAATCCGGCCAACCGCCGGCTTGCCCTGAGGGGTACCCGCTACCCCGCGGGGGACGCCTAGGCGAGACGATCACGCTGGGGACCGCCCCTCAGGGCGAAGCGAGGTGCACTTGCTTGGGCTCCCCCCACAGGGGGTGAGAGGCGACCCCACATGCACGCAGGCGGCGCTCGCCTGCGTTCCCTGGTACCCGAACTGCGCACGAGACCGATTGGAGTATTTGTGTGAGTATGCAAAGTGTAGCAGAACGGCCCCTGACCGGCGAAATGGCCGAGGCAGCCTTCTTCGGGCTGGCCCTCAGCCGCCGCTCGATTCGTCGCTACCTGGACCGGCCGGTGGACCCGGCGCTGGTGACGCGGCTGATCGAGATTGCCGGGCGGGCCCCCTCGGCGCACAACCGTCAGCCCTGGCGCTGGGCCGTCGTGAGCACGCCGGAAGTGAAGGCCTCCCTGGCCGCCGCCATGGGCGAGGCGTTTCGCCGGGACCTGGTGCGTGACGGCCTGCCGGTCGAGACGGTCGAGGAGATGGTCGCCCGCTCGCGGGCGCGGATCGGCGGCGCCCCCGTCGTCATCATCCCATGTCTGACGATGGAGGAGATGGATGTCTACCCGGACGCCGAGCGTCAGCACTGTGAGTGGTTGATGGCGGCCCAGAGCGTGGCCCTGGCCGTTGGAAACTTGATGCTGGCAGCCCACGCTGCTGGCCTCGGAAGCTGCTGGATCTGTGCACCGATTTTCTGTCCCGGCGTGGTCCGCCAGGCGCTTGACCTGCCGGCCGCCTGGGACCCGCAAGGCCTCATCACGCTCGGCTACCCGGCCGACAACGGCCGCGACCGCCAGCGCAAGCCTGTGGAGGCGGTCACAGTATGGCGCTAACTTTGACAGATCAGCAGACGGCTGCTTCCATCGTCGCTCTGGCCGGCGGCGTCGGCGGCGCCAGGCTGGTCGAGGGCTTGCAACAACTCGTCGGTTCGCGACTCACGGTGATCGGGAACGTGGCCGACGACACCGAACTCTGGGGGCTGCACATTTCGCCCGACCTCGACACGGTGATGTACACGCTGGCCGGGATCGCCAATGAAGAGACCGGCTGGGGCATCGCCGGCGACACCTGGCAGAGCTTCGAGATGCTCGCGCACTACGGCGCGGAGCCCTGGTTCCGCCTGGGCGATCGCGACCTCGCCACCCACCTGCTTCGCACCGCGCTGCTCCGCAGCGGGGCGACGCTCACCGAGGTCACCACGCGGCTGGCCCGCGCCCTCGGCGTACAAGCGCATCTGTTGCCCGTCACGAACGCGCCCTTGAGGACGATTGTCCTGACGGATGAGGGCGAATTGGCCTTCCAGGAGTACTTCGTGCACCGCCGCTGGCAGCCGCGCCTCCTGGGCCTGCGCGTCGAGGGCGCCGACCAGGCCGGCCTCACACCGGCTGCGCTGGCTGCCCTCGACGCCGCGGCGACGGTGGTACTCTGCCCGAGCAACCCGTTTGTTAGCATCGCGCCGTTGCTTGCCGTTGAGCCACTGCCAGCGCGGCTGCGCGTCTTGAAGGCGGCGGGTGTCCCGGTTGTGGCCGTCAGCCCGATCGTGGGCGGCCAGGCACTCAAGGGGCCCGCCGCCAAGATGTTCGCCGAGCTGGGTGAGGAGCCCACGGCGCTGGCTGTCGCGCGCCGCTACACCGATTTCCTCTCCCATTTTCTGCTCGACGTACGGGATGCGGATCAAATCGACGCGGTGCGTGCCCTTGGCCTGGTCGTTGGGGCGGCTGACACGATCATGCTTGACCGCGAGGGACGGCGGCGCGTGGCCGCCGCCGCGCTCGCGCTGGCCCGAGG
>DOUV01000310.1 GCA_003520455.1 Chloroflexota bacterium
CCGGGGAGGACCAACCCGGCACCGGTAATGCCGAGCAGTTTCAGTAGCGTCCGCCGGTCCATTCCGGATACTCGATGCTCTGAAGACATTCCTCTCCTCCTCGAGGCAGGGTGCCTGGGGAACTGCGCGGTCGCCCCACGGTTGACCAGGGAGAGCGCCGCACCCCGTCGACTCCCCAAATGCTCACTGAAGTCGTGCTGGCAACGGGCGGGCTCATTGTCCCGCAACAATCAACAGCTGGATGGCTTATGCGGTTGTCAGGGGAACGCGGGCAGCACCTCCTTGGCGAAGCGCTCGACCTGACCGAATTGGTCGAGCGACGCGAACCGGCAGATGAAGTGATTGACGCCGGCATCGGCGAAGGTCTTAAACCACCGAATGGCATCGTCAGGATTTCCAACCGGCCCCCACTCGGCAGGATCGACGTCCCGCGCCGTGGACGTGTGGTAGTACTGGTTGAGGTACGCGCTCACCCCCCGTTGGGCCGCCATGCGGTCGGCGCTGATATTGAGCGTGACCTGGTAGGCCAGCGTATATTCGCCGAACGCCCGCCCGATCTCCTCGGCGGCTGCGCGAATCTGGGCGCGCTGCTCCTGAAACTCTTCTGGGTGGCCTGCCCGGCAACAGGTCAGCCAGCCGTCGCCGTACCGCGCAATCCGCCGGGCGGCCCGGCCGACAACGGTATCGATGCTGGTCGTCTCCTTCGCCCTCGGGAGAAGGCGCGGGTTGCTCACCACCCAGATCGGCGGTCGCGGTTGGAGCGGGACGAGCGTATCGACCTCGACGCCGGTGAAGAAACTGATGTCGCTGTAGTTGAAGAACTGGCCGCGCGCGGTGACGCATCCCTCGCTCCACAGGCTACGGAGGACGGCCAGGCCCTCCTCAAAGAGAGCCCCGCGCCGCTCGAAATCGAGCCCAAGCGCGGCATACTCGCGCCGCACCCCCTCCTCCGGGTTGCCCATGCAAGCCCCCAGGATCGTCCGGCCGCCCGCCATTCGATGCAGGGTGGCCCATTGTAAGGCCAGGTACAACGGATTGCGAGTGGCTGTCACCAGGCAGGCCGTCCCCAACAGGAGCCGCTCCGTCCTCTGAGAGATCGCCGCGAGCAGCAGCAGCGGCTCGTAGCGCGGCTTGGAGAAGAGGCTATCCCCGACCCACACAGAATCGAACCCCGTGCTCTCGACGACACCGGAGAGATGGAGCAGATCGTTGAGCGTGTACCCGGGCGCGAGCAACGGGAAGCGATTGTTGAGATTGATCCCAAATCGAGGGCGCATGCTAGAGGAGCCCCGCTTCCTGCAACGAGCTGATCTGCTCGTCAGAATACTTCAGCACCTCCCGCAGGATCATCTCGGTGTGTTGGCCCAACAGAGGCGGAGGGAGATATTCGGCGCTCACGCCTGCGACCTTGACAGGGCTGCCCAGCATGGACAGCCCCTGAATCAGAGGGTGGTCTACGTGAACGAGCATCTCCCGCGCCACGATCTGTGGGTCGGCCAACACTTTGTCCACCGTATTCACCGGACCGCACGGCACTCCCTCGGCCTCGAGCCGATCAAGCCACTCCTCGGTCGTCCGGCCTCGGAAGATCCCCTCCAGGAGTGGCATGATCTCGTCCCTGTGCTCCAGCCGGGCTTGCTGGTCCATGAAACGAGAATCGGCTTCCAGTTCCGGTTCTTTCAGCGCCCGGCACAACGCTCCCCAGAATTTCTCGGCGAAGATCGCGATGACCAGGTAACCGTCGGCGGTGGCGAAGACGCCGTACGGCACGACCGACTGGTGGTGCGACCCGACCGGCTCCGGCACCGGGCTCCCGGCCAGGTAGTATTGGGCCACGTAGGTCAGCAGGGATGTCAAACAGTCCAGCAGGCTCAGATCGATGCAGGCGCCCTCGCCGCTGCGAGCGCGCGCGTAGAGCGCGGCCGAGACGGCCTGGGCCGCGTACATCGCTCCGGCGAGGTCACCCATTGGGATACCCATCCGGACCGGTGTCCGGCCCGGCTCGCCGGTGATGCTCATGGCGCCACTCATCGCCTGGAGAACCAGGTCGAAGGCCGGGCGATCCCGGTGTGGCCCCACCAGCCCGAAGCCGGAGATCGAGCAGGCGATGATGCGCGGGTTGATCTCCCGCAGGGTCTGGTAATCCAGACCGAGCCGCTCCGCCACGCCCGGACGATAATTCTCGACGACGACGTCCGAGACACGTACCAGATCGTAGAAAACCTCGCGCCCTGCCGGCGCCTTGACGTCGAGCGTCATGCTGCGCTTGTTGCGATTGATGCTCAAGAAGTAGGCGCTCTGCCCCTCCAGAAAGTAGGGTGGCATGCCGCGCATCGGGTCGCCCCCACCGGGCGTTTCGATTTTGATGACCTCGGCACCCATATCGCCGAGGAGCATCGACGCGAAGGGGCCTGCCAGAAACCGGGTCAGGTCGAGGACGCGCACACCCGCGAGCAGTGGGGTCATCTTCGTCAAGCCGCACTTCCTTCAATCAACCTACAACGTGCGGAGTGGCAGGCGACCGGCGAGCCGCGACCCTCGCCTCCCAGGTCACCGATCACTTCGCACCCATCGTTCCTCATACCTCTTGGGGGAGCGGCTCCATCTCGCGCCAGATCTCGAGGATCTCGGACGAATCGGCGACCTTCCCGAGGAAGCGATCGGCATATGCCAGCGCCTCCTGGTGGGCCTTATCGCTGTACGTCGAGGTGCAGTCCGCCAGAAAGGTAACGTAATAGCCGCGCTGATATCCGCCGATTCCCGTGGCTTGGGCGCACACATTCGAGGCGATCCCGGTGATAATCAGGGAGTCGCGCTCGAGCGACTTGAGCACCATGTCCAACTCGGTTTCGAAAAAAGCATCGTAGCGATGCTTCTCGACGATGCGGTCGTTGGGTCCCTGCTCGAACTCGAAGATGTCGGCACCCCAGGTCCCCTTGATGCACAGCTCCCTGTCACCGTTTTTCTCGCGTTGCTGGCGCACGGCAGGGGGCATCGTCAGTTCGTCGAAGGTCAACTGAGTGAAGATCACCGGGATGCTGAGCCGGTGGGCCTCGTCCACGAGCACCTTGATATTCGCAACCGTGTCGAGAATCGGTCGCATATCCGTCCCCATCTTGGCGAGCGCGCCCTCAGGGTGGCACATGTCATTCTGGATATCCACCACGATGACGGCCGCGCGCGAGGGGCTCACGCGCCCCTCGAGACTCGGACCATTGTCGATGAACGGTGACGTATACGTCGCAGGCATATGACCCCTCCCTGGAAGAAACGATGAGTTTCGCAATCGGCAGTCAGCGCTCTCATCCTGCCGCGACCGTGCCATGGTGTTCCCGGTGGCCGCCAGGATTTTCTCGATGCCGTTGCTCACCCCCGCGGTGGGGTCGCTGGGGGTGGTGAGCACTTTGGCGTAGTGAATGCGACCGCTGCGGTCGTCAATGAGCACTCCATCGGTGAAGGTGCGGCCGCCATCTATACCCAAGCCTCCTCCGTCTCAGATCCGGAGCGGTTCGCGGAATTCACCGTAGACCTGTTTCATCACGCCGACAATCTCGCCGAGGGTGCAGTACACCTGCACCGCCCGCATCATCGCGGGCATGACGTTGCGGCCGGCGGCGCAAACGGCGGCGACTTCGGCCAGCGCCGATGCAACCTCCGCGGCGTCGCGCGTCTGATTCACCTCGGCCAGACGCGCCAGCTGCTCTTGCAGAGCGGCCTCGTCATACTCATGCAGCTCGACCTCGGGAACCAGGTCCTCATCTTCCGAGCGGAACATATTGACACCGACCTTGACGATTTCCCCCCGCTCGATCTTGCGCTCGTACTCGTAGGCCTGGCGCGCGACCTCCTGCTGGACCAGACCCTGGCTCACCGCGTTGACGATGCCGCCCCACTCCCGGTCCACGCGCTCCAGCTCGGCGACGATGCGTTTCTCCATCTCGTTGGTCAGCCACTCGATGTAGTAGGAACCGCCGAGGGGGTCGACGGTATCGGACAACCCCATCTCGTAGGCCAGAATCTGCATTGTCCGGAGCGAGAGGAGCTGCGCCCGTGGCGTCGGGATGGTGTAGGCCTCGTCGAAGCAGCACAGCGCGCTGGTCTGCGTGCCGGAAAGCGCGGCGATCAGTGCATAGTAGGCGCCGCGAATAATGTTGTTCTCGGGCTCCTCGATGGTCAGCCCGAAGCCACCACCACCGGCGATCATCTTCATCTCCATCGTGTCGGACTTGTCGGCGCCAAACTCGTTCTTCATGATGCGCGCCCAGAGACGGCGGGCTGCACGGAACTTGGCCACCTGCTCCCAGAGGTTGCCGAAGATGTTGAAGTTGAAAGAGATGCGGCCCGCAAAGTCGTCGACGTACAGCCCGCGCCGCACGACCTCCTGGATGTAAGCCTTCGCGATGGCGTACGCGTAGGCAATCTCCTGGACCGGCGTCGCGCCCGACTCGCGGATGTGATAGCCGCAGACGCTGACCGGGTAGTAGCGGCGCGCCTCGCGGGCGCAGTACTCGATGGTATCCCCAATCAACCGCATCGAGGCTTCCACCGGGAAGATCCAGGCTCCGCGGCCGATATATTCCTTGAGGATATCATTCTGGGTGGTGCCGCGGATCTGGTGGGGTGCTACCCCCTGCCGCTCGGCCACCGTCAGGTACATCGCCAGGATGATCGGAGTGACAGCGTTCACCGTGAGGGAGACGCTGATTTGATCGATAGGAATGCCGTCGAAGGCGACTTCCATATCCCGCAGGGTGTCCACCGCCATGCCGACCCACCTCTCCGGCGGCGAAGGGATCGTCGGAGTCAAGCCCCATTTGTGTCGGCAGATCGAAGGCGACGTTCAGCGCGTTCTGGCCATGGTCGATCAGGAAGCGGAAGCGCTCATTGGTTGCCCGCGGGGTTGCAAACCCCGTGTACTGGCGCATCGTCCAGGGGCGGTAGCGGTACATGTAGCGGTGAATACCCCGCGTGAAGGGATACTCGCCCGGCTCACCGATCAGTTCCTCGTAGTTGATATCGGCGATATCCTCAGGCCGGTAGATCGGCTTCACCTCGATCCCTGATTCGAGTACGACCTTTCGCAGGTCGCTCTCCTTGGGAGCCATATTCTTCTCCTTCTTTACAGAATCTCGCGAGAGAAAGCCCAGGGTCTCTTGCCCCGTTCCACCGGAATTCGACCCATAGCGTGCCCGGAGGG
>DOUV01000728.1 GCA_003520455.1 Chloroflexota bacterium
CAAGCGACGCTGCTCGTGTTCCGGGTCCACAAGCCCTGTCGAGGCGGGCGCGGTGTATAGAAGAAGGCTCACGTGCTCTAAGATAGCCAATGGGCTGGGTCGTCAAGACAGGATCTTGCGGCAGGGCTGGGTCAATCTCCCACGGCTGTCACGCTGTGCAAAGCGCCAGCGGAGCGAAGCATCTCTTTCTGCGGCGCGCGAGACCCCTCGCTCCATTTCGTCCCGCTCCAGGTGACAGGGGCGCGACTTTGACCCAACCCCGGCAATCCCTTGCGGGCAATTGACCCCCGAGCACTCGTTGGCTACAATCCCGCTGCTGCAGCGCTCTCTCCGGCATAGAACGGCTCGGCACTCGTCGTCGGTTGCCGTGCACCGGCGTGTTCTGCTCCCTGCCTGCCATCCGCCACCGGCCCACGATGAGAGCCGAAGCGCTTGCTGGCAGATCAGAGAAAGACGCACGGGCCCTGGCAGAGGCTCGAGCAGCGCCGTTGAGCGAGAACGCGGGCTGTGTGCCTTAGTTGGCTCGCCTGGACGGCAGCCGGCAACCCTGATACCCGGTCCCTCAGGAGGAGGAATGAACAACGCCCAGATCGCTGTGATCGGTGGCAGCGGCCTCTACGAGATGGAAGGCCTCACTGTCAAGGATGAGGTCATGCCGGAGACTCCCTTCGGTACGCCCAGCGACAGCATCGTCATCGGCGAGCTGTCCGGGCAGAATGTCGCGTTTCTGCCCCGCCACGGGCGCGGCCACCGCCTGTTGCCGGGCGAGGTCCCCAGTCGAGCAAATATCTACGCCCTCAAACTCCTCGGAGTCCGCTGGATCATCTCGGTGAGCGCCTGCGGCAGCCTGCGGGAGGACTACCGACCCGGCGACATCGTGATCCCTGATGGGCTCTTCGACCGCACGCGCGGCCGGCCCACGACCTTCTTCGGCGAGGGGCTGGTCGCCCACATCGGTTTTGCCGACCCCTTCGACCCGATCTTGGGTGAGGCCCTCTTCCAGGCAACGGCCCAGACCGGGGCCCGCGTCCATCACGGGGGGAACTTTGTGGTGATCGAAGGACCGCGCTTCTCGACCAAGACCGAGTCGCACCTTTTCCGCCAGTGGGGTATGGACATTATTGGCATGACTGCCGTGCCCGAGGCCCAGCTCGCTCGTGAGGCTGAGATTGCCTACGCCTGCATGGCTCACGTCACCGACTACGATGTCTGGCATGAATCCGAGGAACCGGTCAGCGTCGAGATGGTGGTGAAGACCCTGATGAAAAACGTTGAGGTCGCGCAGCAAGCCATCCGCAACGTCGTCCCCATGTTGGCGGGCCAGTCGAGTCCGGCCTGGGATTCGCTGCGGGATGCGATCATGACGAACCGCACGGTGATCCCGGAGAACACTCGCGCCCGGCTGTGGCTTCTATTGAAAAAGTATTGGGACGAAACGTGAGGCAGGCCGCAGAATCGGCCAGCCGCCCGCCTGGGCCGCCACCGGACGAACGATAACAGGCGGCCCAATCGAATGACGCCGGTTTCGATGTACGCCCAACCATTGCGCCCGCGGCTGCGTAGCCGCGAGCTCGCGTTATTGATCTTTCCCCTGGCGCTGACCGCGCTCGGGTTCATTGTCCTCCAATTGCTCCACAACCATCCGGTCACGGCCGGACCCCTCTGGCCGGCCCTGGCTCTGATTGGCGCCGCCCTGGTCGCGCACGGGCTCCTGAGCCTCTTCGCCCCGGATGCCGATCAGACCCTCCTGCCATTGGCGCTGACGCTCAATGGCCTGGGCCTGGTCATGATCGAGCGTCTGGCGAGTAACTTCACCGCCCGCCAGACCACGGCCATGCTCATCGGGCTGGCCGTCGCCCTTGCCCTGGCCATCTGGCCCGACACACTGCGGCTCCTCGAGCGCGCCCGCTACAGCCTGCTCGTCCCCGGAATCCTGCTTCTGCTGCTGGCGGTCCTCATCAGCCTGACCCCCTTCGGCAGCAGTCGGGCCCTCTTCCTGACAGTTGGCCGCTTCGGGTTCCAGCCCTCCGAGCTTCTCAAGCTGCTGCTGGTGATCTTCCTGGCGGGCTACCTGGATTTCCACCGCGAGAAGTTCGTCACTTTCCGCCTCTCGCGCCCCTTCCGTGACGTGCGCTGGCTCTGGGTCTACTTTCCGATGCTGGGGATGTGGGGCTTCTCGATGCTCCTCCTCGTCTGGCAGCGGGACTTGGGCGCGGCGCTGCTCTTCTTCGGGACCTTCCTGGCGCTGGCCTATCTGGCCACGCAACGCGGCGATTATGCCATGCTCGGAGTCGGGCTCTTCGCGGTTGGCGCCGCCGCCGCGTATACCCTCTTTGCTCACGTGCGCGAGCGCGTGGCGATCTGGCTGGACCCGTGGGGCGCCACCATCGGCGACCCCTACCAGATCATCCAGGGGCTGCTCGCCGTCGCCAACGGCGGCATCCTCGGGCAGGGGCTCGGGCAGGGCTTCCCGGATTTCGTGCCGGTCGTCCACAGTGACTTCATCCTGGCCGCAGTCGCCGAGGAATGGGGTCTGGCGGGCGTCCTGGCGGTCATTGGCATCTTCCTGCTGCTCCTGTTGCGCGGCTTCGACATCTCTCTGCGCGAGCCTGACGGCTACCGCCAGCTCCTGGCAAGCGGATTGACGACCCTGCTGGCCCTCCAGGCCCTGATCATCATGGCCGGCAGCCTCCGGCTCATCCCCCTGACCGGCATCACAATCCCCTTCCTCAGCTATGGCGGCAGCAGCCTTGTGACAATGTATGCGCTGTTAGGTGTGTTGCTGCGGTTGTCGCGGGACACGAACTGTGAACCCTGAACTTTTTTCCACGACCGTCCGCCGCCTGGCACTCTTGCTGACCGCCGGCTTCTTGTTCGTTGCCCTTGGGGCGGGGTATTGGAGCGTAGTCCGCGCCGGGGAGCTGAGTGAGCGAGATATCGGTCGCGCTGTCGAGCGCGCGCGGCGGACCGACCGTGGCCGCATTGTGGCCCGCGATGGCACGGTCCTGGTCGAGTCGGTTGCCAATGCTGAAGGCGTGACGGAGCGACTCTACCACTCTCCGCTCCTCGCACCTGTGACCGGCGTCTGGGCGCCGACGATCCAGGCAACCGGGTTGGAACAGTCGTACAACGAGTGGCTCAGCGGGCGGGCCGGGCCGCTCATCTCGACCCAACTCGACGCGTTGCTCCACCGCCCCATCGTGGGAGCCGACCTGGTGACCACCATCGATCCCGCCTTGCAGCAGGCCGCCGATGCGCTCCTCGGCGATCGCGCCGGCGCGATCGTGGTGCTGG
Organism: Chloroflexota bacterium; assembly: GCA_003520455.1. The sequence continues at coordinate 3,295 of DOUV01000728.1, forward strand.
ACCCGCGCACCGGCGACGTGCTGGCCCTGGCCAGCCATCCCACCTATAACCCCAACACCTACATCGAAGATGCTGAGGCGCTCCAGGCCAGCCCCGCACGCCCGCTGCTCAACCGGGCGACCCAGGGACTCTACACGCCCGGATCGGTCTTCAAGATTGTGACCCTCTCCGGCGTGCTGGCACAAGGCAAAGTGCAGCCGGGCGAGATCTTCGAAGACCCGGGGGTCTTCATCGTCGAGGGCTTCCCGGTCCGTGATAACCAGCCCCCACCGCAGACGCAACTCGACCTCAACCACGCGCTGGCCTACTCCAGCAACGTGATCTTTGCGAAGCTTGGTCTCCGGTTAGGCGCCGACGGGCTCCGCGAGATCGCGCGCGCCTACGGCTTCGGGCAGGTGCCGCCGGTCGCGCTCGACGCCGCCGCCAGCAGTATCGGAAGCGATGAGTTCCTGTTGGACAACGTGGGCCTGGCCAACTCGGCCTACGGACAGGGCCAGATCCAGGTCACACCGTTGCAGATGGCCTTGGTCACAGCAGCCGCCGCCAACGCCGGTGTGGTGCCAGAGCCGCGGTTGGTCACCGAGATTCGCCGCCGCGACGGCGAGGTCTTGGCCCGGGTCAAACCCGACGCCTGGCGCCGCGCGGTCT
>DOUV01000100.1 GCA_003520455.1 Chloroflexota bacterium
CACTGGGCCCTGACCGCGTCGGGTCTGACCTGGTTCACCCTCCCGCCGGGGGCGCAAATCGCACGCCTCTGGCAGGCCTGGGATCCAGCCGGGATGGTCCACTGGCCACCGCGCTTCTTCCCGCCGGAGCGGCGCGCAGCGTGGAAGGTACCGGCAGACGTGCGAGAAGCGCTCCGGTCGGCGCTGGGTATGCTGCCGCCCGAAGAATGGATCACTCGGACGGCCTGGGAGGCACTCGATCTGCGGCTGCTGGTGCCGGCCGAGACAGACTTGATGGCTTTGCCAGACCCTATCGAACGCGCTCGTGTTCACCGGCTCCTCGTCGATCAGCTTCTTCCTGCACTGACGGGTCTGGGCCTACTCCTGATGGATCCGGCTGCGGATGCCCTGCGTTTGACGCCGGAGGGCGCCGCCTGGGCCGGCGATGCATCGCCGGCATTGCCGCCGCAATCCACCCCCTCCCCCTGGCAGCGTGACCGCGATACACTTCTCGTCCCCTGGCCGGCATCACCCGCCGCGCTCTGGCGACTGGCCCCCTTCGCACGCCCGCTCCAGGGCGGTACAATGCTGGTGTTCGAGCTGACGGCGAAGAGTGTCGCTCTTGGACTGAGCCAGGGCGTCCCTCTGGCAAGCCTCCAACGGGCCCTGGCCGCCGGAGGGTTGGCCCTCACTCCCGATCTGCTGCCACAGCGGCCCGCACCGCGGCTGCGCCAGGCGCTTTGGCTGGAAACAACCGATCCCACCCAGATGAGCGAACTCAGGGCAAATCCGGCCGTCCGTCGAGCCCTCGCAGGTGGGGAAAGCCTCGACCCGCGCCGGTACACCGTAGACCCCCGGCGTGTGGGGCTCCTGCAAGGGGCTCTGGCTGCGCTGGGCCAGCCGGCCGTCATCGAGGCGCCATCCCCCGACAACGGTCGCCCGCTCGCGGGCGGAGAACATACCGCGGCGCTGCTCCTCGCGTGCCGTCTGTGGCAGCGAGAGGGAGTTCGATTGGAGAGCCGGGGGCGGGCCACCGTGGGGCAGCCCTCGCTGCTGCTCCCGGCTGCGCTGTTGGCCGACCTGGCGGCCGGCCTCGCACCTGAGGAGCGCGCGGCCACCGAGGCGCTCTGGACGGAGATGCTGCGCCGGCTCGATCCGGTCGAGCCCTGGCCGCCCCCGGTCGCATCTGAGTCCGATGAGGGCGATCGCTATCTCACGTCGCTGCAACAAGCGATCGACGAGAACAGACCGATCAGGCTGCTCTATGAAGCCGCCGGTGAGCCGGCCGCCGAGCGTGACGTCGAGCCTCACTTTCTCGAGTCCCGTCGAGGTCGCTGGTACTTGCACGGATATTGCCGCAAAGCCGCTGCGGTGCGCACGTTCCGCCTGGATCGGATTCGGGCGCTGACGATGCGCGCCGCCGGCCAGTAAGGAGGTCTCTATCGATGCTCCCCTCCCTGTCGCTTGCCCGGCTCCGCTTCATCTACCGTCTGCGCGACCCGCTGCCGCACGCTGCGGTTCAGGGAAGCCTCTGGCGAGGTGCCCTGGGCTACGCGCTCAAGTCGACGATCTGTGTCTACGCCGACCCATTCGAGCGTCGTTGCCCCGAATGCGCGCTGTACCGGCACTGTCCCTACCCGCGCCTGTTCGAGCCGGTCGTTCCCGCCGGGCAGGCGGCCGGCAGTTCCGACGATGCCCCTCGGCCCTTCGTGCTCGAACCGCCGCTCGATGCTACGACCGCGCTCGAGGACGGCGCCCAATTGGTGGCCGGCATCGTTCTGCTCGGGCCCGCATTGGAGGAAGTCCCGACCATCATTCGGTCCGCAGCCCTGCTGGGCGAGCGCGGTCTCGGGCAGAGCGCGGCGCGGGCAACCCTCACCGGGGTGGACGCGGTTGGACTCTCTGGGCCGGTCGAACTCTGGCCCGGCGGCAGCCTCGATCCGCTTCCGGTCCTACACACCGCTGAGATCGTCCGTGGAGCGGATTGGCTCGCGCCAGATCTGACCCTGAGGTTCGTGACACCGACGCGCCTCAGGCGCAAGGGCGCCGTCGTCGCCGTTCCCGATGCCGAGACGATTACCCGGGCGCTCCTGCGACGGCTCATCTCGCTGGCTGCCCTCTACGGAGAGCCCTGGTACCCTGAGACGCACAGGCTGATTGCCGCCGCGGCGGCGCTCCCCGTGGACGCCGACCTCGACTGGCGCGCCGCCAGCCATCTCTCGACGCGTCACAACCGCCGCATGCCTCTCGATGGGTTCGAGGGTGAGCTCACGCTGCACGCTGTCCCGGAGGAATTGCGCGCCCTCCTGCTCTTGGGAAGTTTCGTCCATCTCGGCAAGCTTGCCACCTACGGCCACGGTTGGTACCTTGTAGAATGAGACCAACACCAGAAAGGCCGCCCGCGGAGCAGTGGCCGAGCCACTCCGCGGGTCACCTCTCTGACACTCTCGAGTCGAGCTAACGGATGACAATCGGCAGATACGTCGTTACAGCAGGCTCCGCCGGGGGGACCGGTCGCGGTTGATCGAGCGGCCCCGCCCCGCTTGCCGATACCCCATCGAACACCTCAAATTCCCAGAACGAGTAATTGTTCATCCGAGGAGCCCGCTGGGTCATCAGAATCCCGACGTAGCGGTGCGTCTGGGGCCAGAAGTCGACCACGTCATCTTGCCGCGAGCTGAGCTGCCGCTCGAAGCCGTACCAGTTGGAATTGTCGTTGCTGGTGCAGTTGGTGTCACACCACGCGACCCAGTAGCGCGCCCCGTAGGCCCATTCCCACTTCACGACGAAGCGGCGAAAGCGCCGGGCCTCCCCCAAATCGACCTTGTACCACTGCCAGCCAAGCGAACCGCTGACCTGGGACGACCACCGCGTTCCGCCATTCCCGTCATTCCCATTACGTGGTGAATAGCGACTATCTTCCTGTGAGGTCGCCCAGGAGGGCCTGTTGAGGGCCAGGTTCCCGCTGCCGCCGCTGGATTCCAGAGAGAGACTGAGACTATAGCCACCGGTGCTGTAGCCAGCATAGCTGGAGGCGACGGCGCGGTAGCGGCCACTCTGCGGCAGGCTCGCGCGGTTGATCCA
>DOUV01000921.1 GCA_003520455.1 Chloroflexota bacterium
GGGCCGCCGATCGCAGCGTGCCGGCGGCGGTGACGATTGCGGCGCGGCAACTGCAGGTGACGCGCTACGATGGGCAGGTGACGGTGCTGCAGGATGGCCACAGTGGCGACGAGGACGGCTTCGCCAACGGGCAGATCAGAGTGACCATCGATGCTGATCCGCGCTTTCTTGAGACGGTTCAACCATAGCCTGGGCAGGTGATGGAGCGATAACCTCCTTTGATTGGCATTGGGCCAGAGCCTGGTAACAGCGGTTGCTGCATCTGGGCAGCGGGCCAAGCCTGCTTGACTGTTGTTCCGGGATGTGATTCCCCAGACGGAAAGTTGATCTCTTGTGACCTACCGCCGGCAGTTCTCGAATTACTTGCTGCGCAATACGATCTTCAATTCGTTCGGTCGAGTGGTCGGCCTCTTCATCGCTTTCCTGCTGACCCCCTTTGTTCTCTCACGCCTGGGCCGGGAGTACTTTGGTATCTGGGCTCTAACGACAGCATTGCTGAGCTACGTTCAGCTTCTCGACCTCGGTTTGGGAGCCTCATTTGTCAAGTATGTTGCCGAGCATGCGGCCCAGGGTAATCACGATGAGATTAACAAGATCATCAGCACAGGCTTTTTTGCACTCGGGGCTCTCAGTGTCATCCTCGGTGGGCTCGCCATCCTCGCGGCACCGACAGTGGTGGGGCTCTTTCAGATCAATTCCCATCTGCTTCCCACAGCGATTGCCGTCTGGCGCTTGACTCTTGTGATCTTTCTGATTGATTATACTTTTAGCCTCTTTAATGCGGTCATCCAGGGGCTGCAGCGTATGGATATGACGAATGCAATCGCTATCGGGAGTGCTTGCTTCCAGGCGGTGATGACCGTTGTGATTCTGGGTGGCGGCGGTGGATTGATTCAGTGGACCTTGGGGCGTCTCTTCGTTGAGTGTGTGACGGCTTGTGCACTTCTCTTAGCCACACAACACCTCTTACCCTCCCTTCGTGTGCGATTGGCCGATACCTCGATGGGTACCCTCCGTAAGCTTGCACACTATGGGAGCCGCATCCAGGTTGCCCGGTTTGCCGAGCTAGGTATTACCCAGGTTGACAAGATTGCGCTTGGTGCTTTCGTCGGTCTAGGTGCAGTCTCAGCTTATGAGTTGGGCTCGCGCGTGGTGATGTCGCTGAAGTACCTGGCAGGCATCACCACGAGTGCTCTTGTTCCGGCTGCCTCCGAACTCCAGGCGCGCGATGATCGAGTGCTCTTCTTGGAACTGTATGAGCGTTCATCCAAATACCTCGTCCTTGTGGCCGCACCGACAATGGCATTCGCAGTCATCACTGCGCCGGCACTGACACTTGCCTGGCTCGGTGAAGTAAACTCGGCTGCGGTGCGTGTTGTCCAAGTGCTCGCGGTCGGTGCTTTCATCCACCTTCTGACGGGGAGCGGAACGATGCTTGCGCGCGGGATTGGACGACCGGAACTGGAGGCCTCTTATACCGTTTTGTTGTTAGTCTTGAACTTCGTTCTCAGCTTGCTGTTGATTTGGCATCTGGGGTTTACGGGGGCTTTGATGGCGACCCCGATCGCTTTGCTGATTGCTTCGAGTTTTTTCTTGATCCAGTTTCATCGCCAGATCGTTGGCGACCACTTGGTGCACTTTGCGTGGCGGGTCTGGGCGTGGCCCGTCGGTATCGCGCTGCTCGCCGGGCTGGCGACCTGGCTGATGCCACGCCCATTTCAGATGCAAGGGCTCGCCTTGCGTCTGCAAGCATTCGTTGATCTCGGACTGAAAGGTGCCCTTTTCATAGGCCTTTTTAGCGTCCTCATTTTTCCTAGCCCCTATCTCGATAGCGCAGACCGGCGGCTTCTGCGTCGTCTGCTGGCAGCTGTGCGCGCGCGGCTACACCTTTTTCTTGCGCCAGCATGAGTTCTACCTGCCCGCTGTGTGGCGATTCCGGGGCGCAACTGTGGCTCACTGCGCCCGATTTCCGCTGTGGGGGTGAACAGCGGTATCGGCTGGTGCGCTGTAACGCTTGCGGTCTGATTCGCCAGGATCCCACTGCCAGTGCCTCAATCCTCGAAGCTGCATACTCTCAGGACTACATACCCCACGCTCCGCCCGTTCCACCGCAAGCCCCGCACTTGCTCCGGAGGTTGCGGTTGGCGAGCCACTTGGGTTACTCTCTCTCCTTACCGCCGGCCTCGCGAAACAGAATGATCTCATCTGTGATGCGCTGGTTCGCGCGGCGCGTGCTGCCGGAGGGCGGTCGTACGCCGCCCTGGGTGTCTGGCGGAATCTTGCTGGATGTCGGTTGCGGGAGCGGAAACTATTTGTTGGCGATGCGCGCGCTCGGATGGCAGGTGCTGGGAGTGGAACCAAACGAGGTCGCTGCGGTTCGTGCCCGTGCTGCGGGTTTAACGGTTATTGCCACGTCTCTTGAGAAAGCCCTCATCCCGCCTGCGAGCATTGATGTCGTTACCTTTTGGCACGTGATCGAGCACCTACCTGATCCGCTTGCCACTTTGCGCCACGTGCGGATGCTGCTACGGCCAACCGGCCGGCTGCTAGTCGAAGTGCCAAGTCTCGCCTCGGTTCAGGCGCGGTTCTTTCGCGGCGTGTGGTTTCACCTCGATCAACCGCGCCACTTGACAATGTATACCCCGCAGACGTTGCGTCTACTTTTGGAGCAGGCCGGTTTCACCATAATCACCCTTACTACAGAAGCCGACTCGAAAGGCTGGGTGGCGAGCGTAGCCGATGCGCTGGCGTCGCGGCGGGGGCGCCTGGCATCGCCGGCTACACGTAATAGCCGCTGGCTCCTCAGGGCGGCAACCCCGCTCGCTTGGGGGGAAGCGCTTGTAGGGCGTGGGGCACTGCTGCGCGCCGCAGCACGGCGGGCCTGATGACACAGCCAAGCCCCGATGTGACGGTTGGGATCATCAACCACAACCCGCATCGATTGACGGTCGGTTGCCTGGAGTCACTGTTCTTGCTGAACAACGATTTGGCGCTCGACGTCATCGTCGTAGATAATGCAACGGGCGACGGGAGCGCCGACGAGATCGCCGCCTGCTTTCCGCAGGTGCGTTTGATTCGCCAAGCGGAGCCGCGCGGGTTTGCAGCCAATCATAATGCTCTTGCAGCGCTCGCACGTGCCCCCGCGTATCTGGCGCTCAACGACGATACCGTCTGGCTACCCTGCGACCCCGCCTGGGCCACGAAAATTCGCTCCCGTTTAGTACACGGCGAGCCACCCTGGCGTTCCGACGAGCAGACTACCCTGGCTGCGCTCACCCGCTCCACACCTGGACCGATTGCGCGGCTCCTCTACCGTCTCCATACCGACGAGTCCGTTGGCGCGGTCGCGCCGCTCCTGGTCTGGCCTGATGGGTGCCCGCAAGATGTCAGCGCGCGTCCCTTTCCTACCCTTTGGAGTGACCTCCGACGTTACCTCGCGCCCGACCCGCGGCGCGTTCGGGGCTCGCCGTTGCCCGCCGGGCCGGTTGCTATCCTCTCGGGCTGCGCGCTTCTGGTTCGGCGCACGGCTTGGGAGCAGCTTGGCGGGTTGGACGAACGCTTTCTGATGTTCGGCGAGGATGTGGATTTTTGCCGGCGGTTGGCTCTCGCGGGCTGGCGTCGCTGGTTCGAGCCGCAGGTCACCATCGTGCACTATGGGAGCCAGAGCACCGACAGCGAGCCTTTTCGTTGGGCCGTCGAGGCCGTACGGAGCCGCACCCGCTACTACCAACGTCATGCTGGTCGCCTGACTGCGGCTCTCTTTTACAAGGCTGCAACCGCCATTCTGGTAGTCCGCTGGGCGCTTGCACTACAGTTCGAGCCAAACTGCCGCACCGAGCGGCTGGCGGCTATACGCGAATTGTTGGGCTGGCAATAGGCGGCTATAGAGGGAGAACGTTTTTGCCGAGAGTACTTGCGATGCGTCAGAGTAGCTTCTACCAAGGGTTGGAGCGGTTGATGGTCGAGTCTGCTGTGGCGTTGACAAAGGGCCATCCCGAGTGGCAGATCGATTTGCTGGTGCTCTACAGCCGTCGTGGCCTGACGCCGATCCAGCGTCGCAGTCTACCACGGGAACATCCACTCCTGCAGGAGGCCCTGGCTCGCGGCCTGGTGGCCTGGCAGTGGGACGATGAGGGCAAACTGGCGCTTGGCCAGTGGCTGCGACTGCTGCATTTTGTGCGCGAGAAGGGATACGACCTCGTTCACACCCATGAGCCCAAGACTGATCTTCTCGGCATGGTGTTGCAGCGTTGGGCGCCGGTACGCGTCGTAGCGACGGCGCACGGCTACCCCAAGACCTTCCGACGTTTGCGCCTTTACCGTCAAGTCGATCATCGTCTGCTTCGCCGGCTCGATCACGTGATTACCGTCTCGAACGCCCTCCGTCAGGAGTTGGTGGGGGCCGGCGTATATACAGAGCGTATCACCACGATTCATAATGCGATTGATGTCGCCAACTTCCGCACCCAGGCGAATGATCACCGCGCCCGGCTGCGGGGAGAAGGCGAACCACTCGTTCTCGCCGCTGCCCGACTCAGTACCGAGAAAGGCATCGCGTATTTTCTGGAGAGTGCAGCCCTGGTACGAACCCGCCTTCCAACAACGCGATTTTTTGTCGTCGGCGATGGCCCCTTGCGGCCTGGTCTAGAGGCCCAGGCGGCTCGCTTAGGACTGACCGACCCACCCGTGCTCTCCTTCCTTGGCTACCGCCGCGATGTGGCCAGCCTCATGGCCGAGAGCGATGTGGTGGTAGTGCCCTCGCTCCGCGAGGCCTTCGGCGTCGTACTCATCGAGGCGCTGGCCCTGGGCAGGCCGGTGGTGGCTTCCTGGGTGGATGGGATCCCCGAGATCGTGGAGGATGGGGTGAGTGGCCTGCTGGTTCCGCCGGGCGATAGCCGGGCGTTGGCCGCGGCGATCGAGCGGCTGCTGGTGGACCGCGAGCTGGCGACGACTCTGGCGCGGCAGGGCATGCGGCGCGTTGAGGAGACGTTCGATGTGGCGGCGATGGCGGAGCGCACGTTGGCGGTCTACCAACAGGTTCTCGAGCGGCCCCCCCGGCACGCACCGTAATGGACGGGCTGCGGCCATCCACCTGGTGTCTGAAAGAACAGTCATCCCCTGTACCCTCAATTGTTCACGTTCTTTTCATCTCAAACATCTATTATGCCCGCGATCAGCAGCGCGGGCATTCTGGTTGGGATTTGAGGCTCAACTGCGTACCCCTTCTCTCCCGCGGCGCGTCTTGTAAAGTGTCAATGCCCCACCCCCCTATCTGCTTCCAGAGGAAAGAGGGTGTTTATGCGTACCACTCGCCATTGGTGGCTCTTCACAGGTATCCTGCTGGTTGCTGCCGTTCTCTTTTGGCGGAGTGACGCCTCGGCCTGGCAGCGCCCCGATCAGGGCGGGTGCCAATCGACGCCGATCGCACGCAAGTTTTCGGGGCTTGTCTACCAGGGGTCCAAACCCAGCACGACGACGCGCGAGCCGGGGGTACTGGTACAGCTATACGGGAGTAACACGATCAGTGTTCGAGGCACGCTGCTGCGGGGGTTCACGAGCAACAGCGAGGGCTATTTTGAGTTGGCCTGGACAGCCTGTGGGGCTGCCGCCGATTATGCGTACTACAACGTCGTCATGAACGCGAGTGGTTATCAGAGCACAGGTGCTCAGGCTGGGGTCGGTGGCGTTGTGAGAGCGACCGATTGGATCCAGTACGCGAACCCGCCTGCAGGGACGTTGGCGGGCAACGCTTTTTGGGTCACCCTACTCGCGACGCAATCACCGACCGCGACAGGGACCAGCACGGCGACCGCGACGGCCACCCCCACCGGCACCCT
>DOUV01000536.1 GCA_003520455.1 Chloroflexota bacterium
AGGGCAGCAGCCGCTCGGGCCGGGTGAGGCCGTTGGCGAGAACGAACCAGAGTGCGACCAGCAGGCCGCCCAGCTCCCAGCCCCACAGCTCGGGGCGCCGGGTGAAGGCGTACCAGTAGGCCAGTTTGATGTCCTCCTGCTCGCTGCCCCGCTTGCGCCAGACGTGGAAGTGCCAGCCACGGAAGGGCCAGTACCAGGTGTCCGGGAAGAACCACAGGCGGTCGAGCAGCGCGTGGCCGTTGAAGGCCAGCGCGTAGGGCCAGAGCGAGCGCGCCCAGCCGAGCGTTGCGACCAGCAGGGCCAGGTGGGAGATCAACGTGTGGGCGAAGAGCACCGCCGACTTGTACTTCTTGTAGAAGTGGACGTAGGCCAGCGGCTTGTCAATCAAATCGGGGCCGACCGCGGCCAGCGCGACCAGACGATAGTCGATCGAGCGCAGCGCGGGCACCTTCTTCTGCAGCAGACTGGCGGCTCCAACCGTGTACGCAACGTGGCTTTGGGGCAGCATGTTCTCTCCGCAGCACAAGGCCCACTGCGTGGGGCAGTGGGCCCGAGTGATCAAATGGGGTCAGGTCGAGTGCTCGGGGTCCTTCGGCTGGGCCGCCGGCAGGAAGAGGAAGACTAGCACGAGGCCGACGACGATCAAGACACCTGCAATCAGCGGCCAGGAGCGCAGCCAGAGCGGTTCCGGGGTCGTCGCGGCAGCTGTGAGATCTAACTCCAGGGCGAAATGGCCGGTTTCGTTGCTCATCGGCGTGCCGGCCGGCGCCACCTGGATGTTGTAACGATCCTGGCCGGTGCCGCCCGGCAACTCAACGCGAATCTGCATCGTCCAGAGGCCCTCGCTGGGGAGGGTGACCTGGCCGGTCCACTCTCCCACCGCGGCGCCGCGCGTTAACTCCACCGCCTGTACAACGCCGTTCTCAGGGCCGATGGCGCCGATGAAGACGCTCCCGGCTTGCAGTGCCTCCTTGTCGTTGGCGTAGGAGAGCGTCACCTCCACCGTGACCGGCTGACCGGCCACAGGCGGCGCAGGCCGGTAGCGGATATCGGCTTGCAGCCCGGCGCCATGGGCGCTGAGAGAGCGCAGCAGTGCCAGAAGGAGCAGCGCCAGCAGCGGGATGAACCAGCGAGCGAGGTGCAGGACGGGCGAAGGAAAGTGACTCTTCGAGATCATGAGAGCGATTATAGCGCCGTTGGCCACTTCCGCCTAACCCGGGCCCGCCGGCTCTGGCGGCAAGTCGGTGGTCCGCTGGCCGCGACGCGGACAAAACCGCCCGGCCTCCGTCAGGGACAGGCCTGGTTCCAGCGGCGGGCAACGACGGCGATGTCGTCGGTGTGAATCACCCCGTCGGGGACCAGATCGGCCCGCAGGTCCCAGGAGGGGCTCTGGGGTGTCGCCAACCAGCGAGACGCAACCCACTGGAGATCGGCGACATCGATGCGGCGGTTCCCGTTGAGATCCTCCGGGCAGGGCCGCGGGGTGGCCGTCGCGGTTGGGGTCGCCGTGAGGATGGGCGCCGCCCACGCCAGGCCATTCCCGGCCAGCACCAGGGCAAAGGGCTGGGCGCCCGCTCGTCCCCAGGGAACATTGAAGCCGACCACCCGGACCTGGTAGGTCCCGGCCGCGGCCACCGGGATCACCACATCCTCGATCACGTTGCGGCGGTCGCGTACCATGTTCGAGGCCCCGTTCCCGTAGAAGATCGTCCCGTCCGGCGCCGTAACCTCCAGATCCAGGTCGTTGACCAGCGCGACCGCCGCGATCGTCTCGGCCGGCACGTCCGTCCAGGCAAGGGTGACGCGCAGCGGTCCCGGCGACGTGGTGGTGACACGCCAGTGGCGCTGCTTCCCGGTCGCCACGCCGGTGCGATCGTCCACCATCTGAACCACCACCAGGGCCGCAGGGGCCATGCTGCCGGCCAGGTCCACCATTCCCCACCCCGCCACCGGGTTCGGATGGCCGGGCGGAATCTCGCGCGCACTCCCGGTGCCGTACTGGCCGGGCGTCGTATCCATCGCCCCGTTGATCAGCACCGCCTTGAGCAACGCCGCGCTGGGCGCGGCCAGGCCGCGAGCCACGGTCAACCACTGGCGAGCCACGGCGGCAGCCCCGGCGACCAGCGGCGTCGCCATGCTGGTCCCACCGTTGTAGAAGTACCACTCGTCGTAACGGCCCCACCCGGTGCCGCTGCTGATCTGGGAGCGGGTACTGAGAATAAACGTGCCGGGCGCGACCAGATCAGGCTTGATCCGACCGTCGTCGGTGGGACCACGGCTTGAAAAGGCGGCCATCCCGGCCGAGTTGTCGGCCATATGGTCGCTGAACAACGGCTCGGCTGGAAACAACGAGGGCCACCACGCGCCCCACTGAGCGCCGTATGAGAGCGTGATGTCGGGCCGGTCGTTCTCCGTAGCCCCCACCGTCAGAACATTCTTCGCCGTCGCGGGCGTCAGGATGCCGTCGCCGTCCACAACCCCATCCTGGTTGCGATCCACCCCCGTGTTGCCGGCCGCAAAGAGGATCAGCATATCGTCGAGTTCCCAGGCCGCCTCGTCGGCCTGGCGCGACTCCAGGGTGTAGCCACCATAGTTCCCATTGAGTCCCCGACCGCCGCCGGTCGGTCCTCCCCAACTGTCGCTATGGATCCGCGCACCGTCCGCGTAGGCTGTCCGCATCAGGTCGCCGAGGTCGCCTGGAATCCCGCTGAGCGCGTTGTTGTCGTCCAGAATAGACTGGACGACAAGGGCGGCCTCCGGCGCGGTCCCGGCGAAGGAGGCCGTGTATTCGTGAGCGGAGGGGTTGCTCCCCGACTGGCGCCCATCACCCACCGCCGAGCCGCTGACGTGGGTGCCGTGGCCGTGGGGATCGCTCCAATCACCGGCCCGGCCGAGGGCGTGGGCCCGCACCAGGTGCTGCCGCAAGTCGGGGTGAAGCGTCGCAGGGGTGCCGGTGTCCAGGCCGGTGTCGGCGATGGCGATGATCTGCCCGGCACCGTACAGACCGGTGGCAGCCCAGGCCTGATTGACGTGCAGGAAAGTCGCCCGCGCGCGGTCGTTGAGCAGCGCGAAGCGCGGGAGCGGCTCGAGCGAGCGGACCTCATCCCAACCGGCGATGGTGTCGAGTGCAGCCGCCGGCACCCGCACCTCCAGGCGGCCCTCCCACCGGTTGCGAGCTTCGGCTGAGACGGCCCCACCGAGAGCCTTCAGGCGCGCGCCCAGCTCGGCCAGGTCGGTGTCGGGGAAGCTGACCACCGCAACCTCCAGCGGCGCGGCCGGTTGCAAGCCACGCGCGGCCGGAGCAGCGAGTGCGGGCGCGATCTTGTCCTCGGAACTGAGCGGGACAACCAGGCGGACGGGGTCGAGCGAGCGGAGACGGTGGGCCGTGGCCGCATCCATACGGGCGAGATAGGCGAAGTCGGGCAGGTAGCCAACCGGCTCGGCGCCAGCCCTCTCGACCTCGGCCCGCCAGGCCGCCTGGATCGGGCCGGAGAACTGGACGATCCAGAGCCGAGCGTCCTCCTCATCCAGGGACACCACCGCCGGCGCGCGCGGATCAATCGTGCGCCGGCGCAGAAAGATCCTATCGGCGGGGGGCGCCGCCCCTAAAGGAAGGACGAAGAACGTGCTGAGGCCAAGCAACATCAGCCCGAGCGCGAACCAGCGCTGGCGATTCGAGGTGCTCATCATTGCCCGCCACCCACGGCCGGTTCCGTGGATCAGCGCACAGCAAACTCGGCCGTGCCTTTCAGTTCCCGGTCGAAGAAGACCTCAAGGCGGTACTGCCCGCGGTCCCACGGCTCTTCGTTGGAGAGCGCGGTCCCGAGAGTCGCCTGCGAGATATCATCCCGAGCGGTTGTGCCCCCCTCACGGAGCAGCACGGATCCAAAATACCACCGCACATCAATGCGGGTGCCCCTGGGCACATCGCGGAGGACCAGTGAAGCGCGAAACGGCTCTGTTGGCGCGTAAGACGTGGTGGGGTCGATTGGCTCATACCTGTCGTTCAGCCGTTTCGCCATGGTGATCTTCACAGTCGCCGCGCGCAGATCGCCCTCGCCGCCGGTGGGGGCCC
>DOUV01000088.1 GCA_003520455.1 Chloroflexota bacterium
GGGGACTGGGCGCCACCGGTGCGGTGGCGACAGGAGCCTCTTGGGCGGGCGCACTCGTCTCAGCCGCTGGGCTCGCTTCGACGCTGGCCGCTTGCTCGGCGAGGATCTGCTGCCGGACACACTCGACGAACTCTTTGAAGAGTTGCTTGGAGACGCTCTGGATCATACCCCCGCCAAGCTGGGCCAGGCGCCCGGTCACGTTGACCTCGGCATTTACCGCAATCTCGGTCCCCTGCCCGTCAATCGGGCGCAAGGTGTAGGTCATCCGCCCCTCGGCCCGACCCGCCGCCCCTATTTGGGTCCCGCGCCCCACCATGGTGGCGGTATGAGAGTCGGCATCCATCGCCTCAACCGTGACGGTGCCCTGATATTGAGCGACGACCGGCCCGACCTGGACCTTGACCTGTCCCTTGTACGTGCGGTCATCGACAATGTCAGTCAGTTGTGCCCCCGGCAGGCATGGCGCCACGCGCGGCGGATCGCTCAAGTAGGCCCAGACCCGCTCGACCGGGACTTCGACCTGGAATTGCTCTTCGATGAGAATAGCCAACTGTTGCTCCTTTCACTCACCGCACGTCCGCTCGAGATGACCACGGATCACAGACCGCCGTAGAGCAGAGTTCAGGCCGCGTTCCGCAAGACGATCAGTCAGTACCCGCTAAGATCAGAGTGCTCAGCGCGGCAACATCGCCGATCTCGTCCCGCTCGTAGACCCGCACGATCGTGCCGCGCTTCATCACGGCAACCCGGTCGGCAACCGAGAGTGCGAAGGCCAGATTTTGCTCGACCAGCAAGATGGAGAGTCCCATTGTCCGCATCGTCGCCACTGCCTGCCGAACGTTGTCGATCAGGAGGGGCGCCAGGCCTTCGGTGGGCTCGTCCATCAAGAGGATGCTCGGGCTGGTGATGAGCGCTCGAGCGATGGAGAGCATCGACTGCTCGCCGCCCGATAAGGTGCGCGCGAGGGCCGTGCGCCGCTCGGCCAGGCGCGGGAACAGTTCGAGGATCCACTCACGAGTGAAGCGGCTCTCGCGGCCGGGCGGGACCAGGTTGAGGTGCTCGTCGACGGTCAGGCTGCGGAAGAGGCGCCGCCCCTGCGGCACGAGAGCCAGACCGAGACGCTTACGGTAAGAGGCCGGCAGTCGGACGAGATCCTGCCCGCCGACCAGAACGCTGCCCGCCGTCGCCGGCACCAGCCCCATAATGGTGTTCATCAGGGTCGTCTTGCCGACGCCGTTGCGGCCGACGATCGCCGTCACTTTGCCGGCCGCCACGTCAAGTGTCACACCCTGCAGAACGTGGCTCGGCCCGTAGTGGGCATGGACGCCCTTCATTTGAAGCGAGGGGTGCTCAACTGGCACCAAGGTAGACCTCTTTCACAACGGGGTCCTCGCGGACCACGGCGGTGGAGCCGTCGGCGATGCGCTCGCCGTAGTAGAGAACCGTCAGGGTATCGGCGAGATCGAAGATCACCTCGAGATCATGCTCGATCAGCACCACGGTCAGGTCGTCGGGCAGGCGCTGAATGAGATCGCTGACCATCGCCGTCTCAGGCCCCGAGAGCCCCGCTGTCGGCTCGTCGAGCAGCAGAATCCGCGGCGCGGTCGCCAGGGCCACAGCAATTTCAAGCTGGCGCTGTTCACCGTACCCGATCTCGCGCACCGGCACGCCGGCGAGATGATCCAGGCCAAGCCTGGAAAGGAGAGCCTCGGCAACGCCGCGCGCCTGCTCATCCTGGCGGGCGGGCCGCCACCAATCGCGGTGATGCCCCACTTTCACCAGTGAGCCCATTAACACATTCTCGAGCGCGGTCAACTCAGGAAACAGCGTCGTGATTTGAAAGGTTCGAACCAACCCAAGATCGACCCGCCGGTGGGGTGGCAGCCGCGTCACGTCGTCCCCGTGAATCACGACGCTCCCCGACTGCGGCGCGACGAATCCGGTGATGACGTTGAAGAGGGTCGTCTTGCCCGAGCCGTTGGGTCCGAGGATGCCGTGGCGCGCGCCCGGCTTCACCTCAAGATCGAGATTGGCGAGGGCCAGGAGGCCGCCGAAGCGAACCGTGACATCACGCACCAGCAGCGCTGGCGCCGGAGCCGGTCTTTCCTTCATGGTTCCCTCACCACCCGCGAGTCCAGGGGTTTGGCTGCGGCGGCCGGCCGGTCCCGACGGAATTTGCGGGCGAGCGACGCCAACCCGCCCGGCAGCAGTACGACCGTGATGACGTAGAGCGCCCCCAGGACCATGGGCCAGCGCTCCGTCTGTCCGGTGAGCAGGGTCTTGAGGACGTGGAGGCCGGTCCCGGCGATAAAGGGACCCCAGAGTGAGCCGGCGCCCCCGATCACGACCGAGAGCAGCATCTGGGCTGACAGACGCCAGTCGAGCGAGCCCGGCCCGATGAACTGGTTGTAGAAAACACTCAGCATCCCGTAGATGGCCCCGACGCCGGCTGCGACGACGAAGGCCAGGGCCCGGCGTGCCTGGACGTTGTAGCCGAGCGCGGCCATCCGGGTGTCGCTATCGCGGACCCCGAGCAAGCTCAACCCGACCGCACTCGCCACGAAGCGGCTGACAAGCAGGGTCAAGATGATCAGCCAAAAGACCGTGAACAGGTAGAAGCCGACGGGCGTCTGCAAATCCCAGAAACCCAAAGAGGGACGTGCGACGTTCGGAATCCCATTCTCGCCGCCGGTGAACTCGCCGCCGCGCGTCGCCAGCCCCCACGCCACCTGTCCAAACGCGAGCGTCACGGTGAGGAAGGTGAGTCCACGGAGCCGCACCGCCAGCGGGGCAAAGGCGAGCGCAACGGCCAACGACAGGACGATGCCGATGCCGGCTGCCAGCCACGGGTTGAGGCCCCAGCGCGTGATCGCCAGGGCCGTCCCGTAGCCGGCAAGCCCGAAAAAGGCGGCATGGCCCAGGGACGGCATCCCCGTGTACCCGACCAGCACATCGAGCCCAAGCGCGAATCCGCCGAAAATCAGAGCTTGAGTGAGCAGGCCGACCCAGTAGCTGCCGACCACGAGTGGCAGGGCCGCCAGACCGAGCCCGATGAGCACGATAAAGGCGTCTCGTTTCATTCTGTGGTCGCTCTTCCAAATAAGCCGGCCGGCCGAACGAGCAGGATCAGGATCACCGGCGCAAACAGGGTGAAGTAGCTGAGTTCGGGAAATGAGGCGCGGGCGAAGGCGTCGAGCAACCCCACGAGCAGGCTGCCGATAAACGCCCCGCCCAGGCTGCCGATTCCGCCGACCACGACCACGACGACCGCCAGAAGCAGGACCTCGAAGTCGAGCCCGATGGAGAGTCCAAGCACCGGCCCGCCCAGCACGCCCGTCAGGCCTGCGAGCGCGGCACCAATCGTGAAGACGCTCGCGAAGACGAAGTCGACGCGAATCCCCATCGCGGCCGCCATCGGCCGGTCATCGACACACGCCCGAACCACCGCCCCCAATCGCGAGCGCTCCCAGAACAACCAGAGTCCTGCTCCCACCGCCAGCGCCAGGCCGATCAGGAAGAGGCGGTAGGATGGGTAGAAGACGCCGAAGACCGAGACCGAGCTGTGAAACAGCATCGGCGGTTTGATCGTGCGCGGGATCCCGCCCCAAATCGCCAGGATCGCATTGCCCAAAATGAAGGCGATTCCAAGGGTCAATAGGACCTGGTTGAACGGGCTGCCCAGCAGCGTGCGCGTGAATGTCTGCTGGATGGCCAGGCCCAGCACGCCAGCGGCGACGGCCCCGGCGACCGCGGCGAGGACGAAATTGCCCGTCGCCATCTGCACGGTCAACCCAACGTAGCCGCCGACCAGGAAGAGCCCGCCATGGGCGAGATTGAGGACGCGCATCAGGCCGAAAACCACCGTGAGCCCACTCGCGACAAAAAACAAGAGGGCTCCGGTGGTAAGACCGTTTAAGGTCTGGAAGATCAAGAAACGCATGTGATCGGCTACCTGTTTACCTTACTGCTGCCTGCCTGGATTGCCCAATATAGGTGCAAAGAGAGCAGATAGCAGGGAGCTGGTGCACTGCTTCTGCACTACGGTGGGCCTGGTAGCAGCATTTTGCTCCCTGCTACCCTTGCTCCCCTTGCCACTGGATACAACACCAACCACGCGAAGCAACCAAGGCACGGATAGACTATACCTTACGGCGACCAGTCCTGGGAGACGTCTTCGATGACGTCGATGACCTCGTGAGTCACAGAACCATCGCCGGCCTCGACCACGCGAGTGATGTAGATATTCCGAATGGCCTGGCCGCGAGCGTCGAAGCGGAAGGGCCCGGCCGGCGTGTCGAGGTTCAGCTCGGCAAGCGCGTCGAGGAACGGCTGCTTGTCGCTCAAATCACCACCGACGGCCTCGATGGCCGCGGCGACGACGACAGCGCCGAGGTACCCGGCTTCAACGTATGTCCCCGGGAGCCCACCGAACTTCGCCTCGTACTGCTCGAGGAAGGTCTTGTTCTCTGGATTGTCCAGTACCGGTGTGTAGTGGGTGGCCGAGATAATCCCAAGCGCGTCCTTGCCTTGCGACTGGAGCACCTCGCCCTCCGTCAGGAAGCCCGGCGATACGATCTGAAGATCCGGGGTGAGCCCGAACTGGCGCATCTGCTGCACGTAGGCGATGGCGCCCGGTCCCGCAAAGTAGGCATACGCGACGTCGATGCTGGTCGGGTCGACCTGGCTGATGAATGGCCCGTAATCCGTGGTCCCCACCGGCGGTTTTTGCTGCGTGACGATGTTTCCTCCAGCCGCGGTGAAGGCCGCAGCGAACGCCTTCGACCTGGCCTCGCCAGCCGCAAAGTCCCAGGCGAACGTCGCCGCGCGCTTCAACCCCAGCTCCGAGGCGGTGTACCAGCCCAGCGGACGGTCCTGCTGGCCGTTGGCCATCGCGGTGCGGAACACATATGGGCTGCGGTCGGGGCCGGTGGCGGCGAGGGCCCCGCCGACGAGGATGAGCAGGGGGACCTCTTGTTGATCGGCAAACTGCGCGAGCGGAACCACGACGGCCGAATTCACGATGCCCGTCAGGAAGTCAACTTTTTCCTGCTCGACCAGCCGCCTGGCCTGCTCGAGGGCCTGTTGGGGATCGCCGGCCGTATCGGCGAAGACCAGCTCGATGGGCGTATCTGCCACCTTGTTGTCAATCGAGTTGAAGTACAGTTCGATCCCGGCATTGACATCCTTGCCGAAGACGGTGAATGAACCGGTCGTTGGATTGAGGACGCCAATCTTTACTGAGGTCGGCTGCTGCGGCGACGCCTGGGTGGGCTCGGCCGTCGGCTCCGCGACCGTAACTGTGGGCGCTTGTGTTGGCTCTTGGACGGCGACTGTCGATGCTGTCGTCGGTTCTATGACGGCCGCCGTCGGCGCAACTGCCGGCTGGGTGGCACCACCACAAGCGGCCAGACTGAGACTCAACAACAAGAGGAGCGCCAGTCTATATCGACGCATGTCTACCCCCTTCTCTCGGATGAACACTGCAAACACACCTGCCGTACGGGAAGGACAGCAACCAGGCGGTGATTGGAGACCCGGCCATCACTCGCCTCTCCCAGGCCGCGACAGACTCTGGAGCCGCGAAAGATGTTCAGGCCGTCCCGCCCGTTTCTCCGCGATCGGACTAGCTCGTCGTCTGGCTGAGGGCCTTCTTTACGTTCAGAAGCAGTCGCGCCCGGCGCTGAGCCAGGGCAGGGATCTCATCGGTTTGGTACTCGAACAATCCGCGCCCGGTCTTGAGCCCGAGCTGCCCGGCCTCGACCTTCTCGGCGATCACCGAGCTGACCGTGTCGGCCGCGCTGAGATCGGCGTTGAGGTAGCTGGCCACGCTGTTGTAGATGTCCAGACCGGCCACGTCGAGCAGCTCCAGCGGACCGATCACCGCCAGTTTGTAGCCGATTCCCCACTTTGTGATGGTGTCAATGTCCTCGGCGCTGGCGATCCCCTCTTCAAGCAGGTGCAGGGCCTCGCGCATGATAGCGTACAGGATCCGGTTCTCGACGAACCCCTGGACATCGCGCTTGACCAGCACGGGAATCATGTCGATCCGCTCCACCACGCGCCGGGTGGCTGCCACGGTCTCATCGCTGGTCTGCGCACCCTTGATCACTTCGATCACAGGGATGAGGTGGGGCGGGTTCGACCAGTGCATGCCGACGAGGCGCTCGGGTCGCTGGACGGCCTCGCCGATCTTGGTGATCGGGATGCCCGAGGTGTTGGAGGCCAGGATCGTATCGTTCCGCACCATCCCCTCGGCCTCGCGGAAGAACGTCTCCTTGATCTCCAGCCGCTCAGGGATGGCCTCAAGAACGAAATCCGCACCATCCACGGCTTCGGCCAGATCGAGGGTCAACTTCACCCGCGCGCGCCCGGCCTCAGCCTCGGCCTCGGTCATGAAGCCTCCGCCGATCAATGTCTTGTAGACAATATCCAACGTCCCAGTGGCCCGCTCGAGCACGTCGGGCTTGACGTCGGTCAAGCGGACATCGAACCCGTGGCGGGCAAAGACGCCGGACATCCCTGGTCCCATCGTCCCCGCGCCCACGATGGCCACGGTTTGTACTTGGTTTCTGCTCATTCACTTTCCCCTTGGAGAGCCCGCCAGATGCGCTCGGGGGTGAAGGGCATCTCGTGGAGCTTGATTCCTAGATCGGCGAGGGCGTTGGCGATGGCAACAGGGACACCGGCCAACGCCCCCTCCCCTACCCCCTTTGCCCCGTAGGGCCCGGGCCCATCCGCATTCTCGGTCAGGGAGGAGACGAACGAATCCGGGAGGTCTTCTATCGTGGGTACGTGGTAATCCAGGAGCGTACTGTTTACAATCTGTCCGTTTTCAAAGATCATCTCTTCATAAAGTGCGTTGCCGAGCCCTTGCATGGCAGCGCCCATCTCTTGTGCTTCCACCAGCCGCGGATTGATCGCTTTGCCGACGTCGGCCACGCTCACCAGCTTGAGGACGTGCACCCGGCCCGTGTCGCGGTCGACCCGCAGCTCGGCACCGCCGATGCACACTTCCCAGAAGACAGGGCCCTCGGCGTACGACCCGCTGCCGCTCTCCGGTCGAACCTCACCGCGCCCGATGAGCTCGCCGCCCACCATGCCGAAGTGACGCCGGATGAGCTGGGTGAAGGGTAGCGACTCGCCCCCGTGCCAGACCCCGCCGTCGCGGAGCTCGATGGCCTCCGCCGGCACGTCCCAGATTCCGCTCGCAATCGCGAGCAGTTGCTCACGCACCTCGCACGCCGCGCGCTGCACCGCCTTGCCGGCCAGGGTGGTCGAGCGGCTGGCGCCGGTCGAGCGGTCGTATGGGGTGATCTGGGTGTCGCCGCCAGGCACTCTGATCCGCTCGACGGGCATCCCCATCTCCTCGGCCGCGATCTGGCTGAAAACGGTGCGCACACCCTGTCCCATCTCGGTCGAACTGACCAGAACTGTCGCGGTGCCATCGGTCTCGAGCCGTACCATCGCGTTGGAGACAGGGTGAGCGCCGGCCGCCAG
>DOUV01000974.1:0-6372 GCA_003520455.1 Chloroflexota bacterium
CAACTCTTTGTCTTCAGCAACAGTTCGCCCCATGTGAGCGTCATCGATACGGAGACGAACGAGGTTGTCAAGACGGGCGATCTCCCTGACTTCACGGGCTGGGCCTGGAACGACGACAACAACTACTTCGATGGCCAGAACCTCTGGCTCGGGCTGCGCGACCCCGACACCGACGACGTGGAGGTGATCGCGCTCAATCTGGATACCTTGAAGATCACCAGCCGCCTGCCCATCGGCAAAGACAGCCTCACCCTCTACATCGGGAAGGCGACTCGAAACGGGATTCTGGACGTGGGCAAGATGGGCTCGGGCCAGGTGGTGGCGATCGACACCAAGGCCTTCAAGGTTCTGAACACCTGGGATGTTCCGGTGAACGGCGACGTCGTCTGCGATGCCGATGTTGCCGTTGGCGCCGACGGGGTGGAACGCTTCTACTACCCCACCCGCAAAGGCGATACTCTGGTCAGCCTCAACCCCGCGACAGGTGAGACGATCAAGGTTGTCGATACCCCGAAAGGCTCGGTCCCGCTGATGTTGACGACCGCTCCCGACCAGACGGTTTGGGTCCAGGAGACCGGCAGCAACACCAACGCCGTCTTCGACCCGGTGACGCTGGAGTTGAAGAAGCGCTTCCTCACCGGGAAGGGGCCCATCGTGGCCTCTTTCAGTGCGGACGGCAAGTACGGCTATATCGGCCACGGCAGCGATACCATCGTCGCCGTCGTCGATACCAAAACCCTGGAGGAAGTGCACCGGATTCAGGTCGGCACCAACCCCCAAAAGCTGGCGGTTCATCCCAATGGCAACGCTGTCTATGCGATCCTGACGAAGGAAGCCTCTGTGGCGGTGATTGATACAGCTTCCTGGGAGGTGACGAAACGCATTCCACTGGGCACCAATCCCTCCGGTATCTACCTGCGGGCAGCCCAGCAGGGGTAAGCGTGGGATCTGATGAGGTAAGGCTGAGACCAGGAGAGAGGAGTCGCCCATGAGGGTGCCACCCACCGTAGTCGGTGTGGTCGTGATGATTCTGGTGAGTGTCGCGCCGGGATGCACGTATCCGGCGGCGCAAAACAACGAAGTGAGCACTCTTCGCCAGCAGGTTGAATCGTTGCAACAAGAGGCCGGCGAGTTACGTGAGACCGTCACCCGGCTGTCATACAACACGGCCTCCGGCGGTGGTGTCAACCTCAAGATGATGCCTGATCCAAAGAGCGGCGAGCCGACGGTTCCCCTCGCTGAGCTCTTCAGCTTCGACCGTAACCACGCGATCTGCCGGGTCGAGACCAACCCGCAAGCCTTCAAGATGCCGACCTACAAGATGGGCGAGGTTGTGGTCGGGCCACACCAGTTCTTCATGTCGATGGTCGCCACCTCCATCGAACAGTACAAGGTGACGACTGACCCGAATGGGAGCCGGCGGGTGATGATGCGCGGCGGCCTCGACTGCGCCACGGAGGTTGGCCAGGCCGAGGTTACCATTGGCTCACGCACTGCCGCCGAGCACGCCACATATAAAATCGAGGCTGTGGACGGCGGGGCGGGCGGCGGTGCGGCAGGGGACTCGTTCGCCTTTACGGTCTTCTTCGATCCGAAGGAGGCGCCGGTCAACTACGCCATCTTCGGACCGGAGTTTACCTTCACGGGAGAACTTGTGGAGGGGGAGGTGACGATCGTCGATCCTCATCAGTAGCGCCGGACCGGTACCAATCAAAAAATATGAACGCAAGATTCAGTGAAGGAACGGGGATAGGAAGATCATGCCACTCGATGTTGCCGGTCCGAATGTCGGTGACGAAGCACCAGATTTTACCCTCGCGGCGGTGGAAGGGGGCCAGGTGCACCTGGCCGATCTCCGCGGCCAGCCGGTCGTGCTCGTTTTCTACCGGGGCGGTTGGTGAGAGCACTGCCGCGAGCAACTGGCGCAGTTGCGCCAGCACTACGAAGCATTCCAACAGGCCGGGGCCGAGATCCTCGGGATTAGCAGTGAGGACCAGAAGCGTGGGGCCAGGTTCAAGACGGAGTTCGATCTGCCGTTCCGACTCCTGGCGGATCCCGAGCGCCGCGTGATTCAAGCGTACGGTGTCTTTCACCAGAACGAGCCGAAGGGGCGACCGATCTCGCGTCCGGCCGTCTTCGTGCTCGACCCGGCCGGCATTCTCCGCTACCGCTACGTTGGTGCGCAGGCCAGGGACCGGCCGTCGACCGAGACGATCCTGGCGGCGGTTCGCGATGCTCGCAACACGGGGCAGGGCAGCGACCGCTCGATCCCGGCCAACCGCTAAACCGGCGGGCTCGGCCGCTAACGAATCGATTCCTGACCCAGATTGTCATCGAACAGCAGGTTCGATCCTCCTGCGGATGCGACTCCCGACCATCCGTGTACTACGGAAGGGCCGCGCAGCGGTATCACTGACGCCAGAGATCAGGAGACAGCGACTCATGACTGACTACATCGCGTTGCTCGACTGGCGACGATCTGTCGCCAAACTCTACGCTTGGGTCCGCGAGTCCGGTCTGGACGCTGCCGATACCTGTCACCGCTTTCGCGTGGAGCGGGACCACCTCTTTCGCTCGCACCCCCAATCGCCGCTCTCCGACGAGCAGAAGGCGCGCTTCTCAGGTCTGTCCTACTACCCGTACGATCCTGCGTTCCGGTTTGTGCTGCCTGTAGACGGGGCGGTGAAGCAGGAGGTGTTTGAGATCGAGCTCCAGGACGATGGGCGGCTACGAAGCCAGCGCTTCGGCACGATTCACTTCATGGTTGCAGGGCAGGAGGTTTCGATCTCGCTCTTTTGGATCCTGGGGTATGGCGGCGGGATTTTCCTCCCTTTTCGAGATGCTACCAGCGGCCGCGAAACCTACAGCGGGGGCCGCTATCTGCTGGACACCATCAAACATGCCGATCTTGGACAGGCGGGATCCCGGCTGGTGATTGATTTTAACTATGCCTACAACCCCTCCTGTGCCTACAACGAGCCGCCGTCACTTGCGGCCCGTGCTGGACGTGAGCCGATGGTGTGGACTTGTCCGCTCCCTCCGATGGAGAACTGGTTGCAAGTGCCGGTTCGGGCGGGGGAGAAGCAACCGACCGGGGAGTGGGTAGCGCACGAAGAACCGCCGGATCAAGCCGCAGAGTGACGGCCACCTGATTATCACCATCCACGTCGACGCGGGCAATGAGGGCCACAATCAAGCGCTCTTGCTCTTCGCCCGTGAGGTCAGGCAGTACCTCTGGTAGCTCCGCCACCAGGGTGTTGGCGGTATCCAGTTGCTGCCGTGTCTCCTCGATCATCTTGGCTTGCTGTTGTAGTTGCGCTTGCGTCTGCATGATCTCTTTGCGTTCCTCGCAGAGGCGGAGCATCAATTCGTGGTGCAGCACTTTGGTGTGATAGAATCGACTGTGAGACTCGGACAGAGTTAGTCTTATAGAGAACAAAGATGTCGCGCTAGCTCTGGAATCTCGTCACACTTGATAATGCAAATCTGTTTCTGTAAAAGCGGGAAGGTACCCTGAGTAGCCAGGGTCAGTGTTCGGTTGGCGAAAAGGTTAGGTAGGCTCTGCCAGTGAACCACTCCTCGCTGATTTCGATAAGGATCGCGGTGATCAGCCGCAGGCAGGCACTTTGGTTGGGAAAGATGCCGACGACGCGCGACCGACGACGAATCTCGCGATTGAGGCGCTCGACACCATTGGTGGTCCGCCGGAGCCGACGATGGGCCTCCGGAAAGGCCAAGACGGTCAAGCCCTCTGGGATGTTGGTTTCCAGCCAGGTGGCCAGCTTGGGCGCGCTCTTGGCGTACTTCTGGACGGGAGTAGCCAGAAGCCGATCCGCCTCGGCGCGGTCACGAGCATTGAAGATGGCCCGAATATCGGCGGCCACCTCAGTCTTGAGCTCCTGGCGTGGCACATCCGCCTGGGCGTTCTGCTGCCGATGGAATTGGCAGCGCTGCCACGGGACCCCCGCCGAAGACCGCCCGCCGGGCGACTTTGAGCCCCTCGTGGGCATCGCTGATGATCAATTCGACACCGCCCAGGCCGCAATCCACCAGGCGCTGCAGACAGGTGCGCCAATGCACTTCGGCTTCACTCAAGCCCACCGAGACGCCCAGCACCTGCCGTTTGCCTTGCCGATCCACGCCAGTGGCCATCAGCACGGCCTCGTCACGGACCTGTCCGTCCACCCGCACCTGCTCATAGCGCGCATCCAGGTACAGAGAGACGATCGCTCCCAAGGGGCGTGTCCGCCACGCCTCCAAGGCTGCGTCCAACTGCTGCGCCGCGCGACTCACTTGCATCGAACTGGGCGCCACGCCGCACAGCTTTTCCGTGATCGCCGCCACTTTGCGCGTCGAGACCCCCTGCACCTACATCTCCGCCAAGGCCAGGGTCAACGCCCGCTCGCTCCGCAGCCCTTGCTCCAACGCGCTCGGATCGAAGCCGCCTTCACGCACCTGCGGCACGTCGAAGGTGATCGCTCCCACTCGCGTCTGCACCGTCTTCGGCTTGTCGCCGTTGGCATGCCCCTGGCGCTCCGCCGACCGCTCGTACGGTCCCACCCCAAGGGACTTCTGTCGTTCCGCCTGCATCGCAGCGTAGAATTATGTTCGTGGCGAGCGGCCCAACGCTCGCCGTCGTTGGCGGCCGAAGGCCGTCCGATGAATGCCGTTGTTATGCGAGTTATCACGGTCGCTAGTACGTCCAGTCCTCATGAGCCAGCGGCGACCGATTCAGTTGCTCGCGGTGCAGCCGCCACTGAGGCATCAGCTCGTCCATCAATTCCCTGAATCGCTCGTTGTGATGGCGTTCGAGAAGGTGCACCATCTCATGCACCAGGATGTACTCAAGGCACGACGCCGGTTTCTTGGCGAGTTCCAGATTCAGCCAGATTCGCCGGGCTTCAATGTTGCACGTACCCCAGCGAGTCTTCATCTTCTTGATGCCCCATTCGGCCACCGTTACATCGACTTCCGGCTCCCACCTGGCGATGAGCGCCGGAATCTGCTCGCGTAGCCGCTCGCGGTCCCACTGGTGAAGCACGGCCTCCCGCTTGTCTCTGTCAGCCCCGGGGCGCACCCGCAATTCCATCGTCGTGTTGTTCGGCAGGCGGACGGATGGCGGGCCATCGTGCTCGATGACATTGAGCCGGTAGCGTCTTCCTTGAAAGTAATGGCTTTCGCCTGTGATCATCTCGCGCTGCGACTGCCGCTCTTGCTGTTCAAATCGCTGCTGCTGTCGACGAATCCATCCCAGCCGTGAGATGATCGCCAGTCGAACGGCTTCGTCGTCAAGGCGCAGCGGAACGGCCACCCGCACCCGGCCGTTGGGCGGGTAGACGCCCAGGTGGAGGTTCTTGATGTCCTTCCGGACAACTTCCACCGGTATGCCCTGGACTTCGATCTGGTGTCCTTTAGTAGTCACGCTGGTTCTTCACAATCTCGAAGATCGTGTCCACAAGGCCGTCGTTGCCAAGCACCGATTTTATGGCGATGCGCACCTCTCGCTCCTTGAACCGATTCCCGCGCCAGCCTGCTTTTTTCACGTTACGGATGGCACTATCCACGTCAACCGCCAACCGTGCCGTTGCATCCTCACGATTGAAGCTCCCGTACGCCTCCGGGCTCTCATGTGTCGTCCGGACCCCCTCGTCCTTAAGATTGTCATACAGGGCCCGCAGCGGCGCGCTGGTGATGCTGGCGGGATACGACGACTCGGTCTCAGGCTTGCTCACCTTCTTCGTCAGCTCGACGATCTTGGCAAGGTACGCCTTGTAGTCCATCGCCTGCTCCCTGCGCGCCTGGATCAGGGCGTCGAGGAGCTTTGACATCTGCTCGTAGTACTTCGGGTTGACGGCCATCTCGTCGATGATGAGCTTGCGGACGTTGTTCTCGATCGTCTCGGCCATCGCCTCGGGATTCTCGCGGATGCCCTTGGGCAGCGATTCAACGGCCGTCTCGCCGCGTTCCACGATTAACTCAACCAGCGTCATGTCGTCGAAGGCTGAGACCTTTTCGCTCTCCTCGGCCCTGATGTACGTGTCCAGCAGGTGCCGCATGGCCGGCTCGTACATCTTCATGTCGATGTAGTCGCCGCTGGCGAGCTTGACCTCTTCGCGCACCTTCTCGTAGTGCTCCACCTCGGCCCTGATCTCCTGGGCCTCGGCGTGGGAGTAACCGGCCTCGGTCATCTCGTTGGCCAGGTTGGCGTAGGCCCGCAGGAACGCACCGGCCAGCTTGTACAGGGCCACGCGCTTGGGCTCGTTGTCCTTCAGCGCTTCGGCGTCGCCGCCCTCGGCCGCGCAGAAGAACCGGAGGTGGGCGGCCGTATCGCGCGGCGGCTCGACCGGCTCGCACAGCGTCTTGATTGACTCG
>DOUV01000974.1:6416-6628 GCA_003520455.1 Chloroflexota bacterium
ATTGACTCGCGGACCTCCTCCAGCCGCTCCCGGCCCTTCTGCAAGCGATCCTTCAGCAGGCCGTCCACGTCCTCGTGGTCATAGCCGTCGAAGGCCTCGCCGGTGTAGTCCTTGATCGACTTCTCGAGAGACTTGAACAGGTCCTTGTAGTCGATGACGTAGCCGTATTCCTTGTCCTCGCCGTCGAGCCGGTTGACGCGGCAGATCGCCTG
>DOUV01000974.1:6691-13045 GCA_003520455.1 Chloroflexota bacterium
TCGGCGCGTCGAAGCCGGTCAGCAGTTTGTCCACCACGATCAGGAGCTTCATCTGCCCCGGCTCTTCGATGAACCGCTTCTTCACCTCCTGCTCGAACTGCTCGACCTTGTACATGGCCGTCGCTTCCGGCTCGTTGAAGTGCACCGCCAGCATCTTCCGGTAGATGTCGTACTGCCGCAGCCTCTCGGTCAGCCCCTCGCCGGTCTCCTCGCCCTTGATGTCCGCTGGCGAGGGCTTGTAGGAGGTGATGATCGCGCATTTGCCCGCCAGGTCCGTCTTCTGAAACATCTCGAAGAACCGGCACGCCGAGTAGATGCTCGCGGTGACGAGCATCGCGTTGCCGTGGCCGCTCTTGAGCCGGTCGCGCGTCTCCATGTCCAGCAGGATGTCCGCGACGATCTTCTCCAGCCGGTCCTGGGCGCTGAGCACCTTCTGCATCGTGCCCCAGCGCTGCTTGAGCTGTGCCCTGGCCAGGTCGGTCAGCCCCCTGGTCTTGATCTCGAACCACTGGTCGATCTTGGCCTGCGAGGTGATGTTCTGGTCGATGTCACGCGCCTCGTACCGCAGGTCCAGCACCACGCGGTCGCGCACGGCCTCGTCGTACTTGTAGGTGTGGATGTACGGCCCGAAGACCTCGAGGCTCGTCTGCTTGTCCTGCTTGAGCAGCGGGGTGCCGGTGAAGCCGATGAACATCGCGCCCGGCAGCAGCGCCTTCATCGCCTGGTGCAGCTTGCCGGAGTGGGTCCGGTGGCACTCATCGACGAAGACGAAGATCGCGCCCCTGGCGTGGAAGCCTTTCGGCAGGTTGCGCCTGATCTCTTCAATGTAGGCATCGACATCCTTGTCGCTGAGGTCTTCACCGCCGCCGAACTTGTGGATCAGCGAGCAGATCAGCCACTCGTCGCCGGCATTGAGCACCTGAACCAGGTCGGCTCCGCTCCGGGTGCGGTAGATGTCCTCGCTGACGCCCTTGAAGACCTTTTCGATCTGCTCGTCCAGTTCGGTGCGGTCGGTGATGAGCAGGATGCGGGCGCCGGTCACGTGCTCGCGAATCCACTTGGCCAGCCAGACCATCGTCAGGCTCTTGCCGCTGCCCTGGGTGTGCCAGATGATCCCGCCCTCGCGGCGCTTGACGTGCGCCTGGGCGGCCCGGACGCCGAAGTATTGGTTGTGGCGGCAGGTCTTCTTGGTCCCCGCGTCGAAGACGATGAAATCGTGGACGATCTCCAGCAGCCGATCCTGGCGGCACAGCTGGCCCAACTCGCGCAGCAACGGGTTGTCCCCCGCAGCCGGTACCGCCGCCGCTTCTTTCCAGCGCAAATAGTACTTTTCCGGCGTCTCGATCACGCCGTAGCGCAGCCCCTCGGTGTCGTTGCCCGCCATCACGAGCTGCACCGTGGCGAAGAAGGGTCGAATGAACTCCTTCTTCTGGCTATCCAGGTTCTGGCGGATGCCTTCAGTGACCGAGACGGTGGAGCGTTTCAGTTCCAGCACGCCCAAGGCGATGCCGTTGACGTACAGCACGACGTCCGGCCGCCTGGTGTTCTCCCCGGTGACGGTGACCTCCTCGGCGATCGCGAAGTCGTTGTTGGCGACGTTCTCCCAGTCGATCAGCCAGACGGTGATGTGCTGCTCGCCCACGTGGGGCCTGACCTTCACTCCGTAGCGTAGCAGGCCGTAGACCGCCCGGTTGCCGTCGTAGAGTGTCTTGCTGCCGCTGAGCGCCTTCGCTTTGTCCACCTCGCGGAGCACCTTCGTGATGATCTTCTCGCTGTGGCCCTGGCGCCTGAGCCAGTCGGTAAGCAGCGCCTCCTCGACGTTGCTGTTGCCCGCGCGATCCTTCCAGTGGCCGAGGTAGCCGTAATTGAGTACATCGCAGAAGAACTGGACGACGCGCTTCTGCGTTTGAATCTCTCTTTGGCCAACCTTATTCACCGTCATCCTTCCGCACCTGCCAGTGACCACCCCTGGCTGGGCCGATACGGCGGATACGCCCCTCGGATTTCAACTTGTCCAGATGGTATTTTACGCCGTCTTCGGTTATATCCTCCAGGATCATCGCAATTTCTCGCCGGCTTGCGGACGGATTCTGCCGGAGAATTGCCAGAATCTTCAGGGCAATGTTTTGGGTAGTTTTCTGGGTAGTTTTCTGGGTAGTTTCCAATATTTCGCCCGAAGTTTTTTCCGTCACCCGATTCGCAAACTCCACCCACAGCCCGTTCGCTTCGTGTCGTAGCGCCGGTCCAGGCACTCCGTGGGCTTCACAGTCCACCTGCATTTGTTCGATTCCTCTGCCCCAAGCCTCGATCATCCCAGCGCGGAAGAAGGCGTTGGCAATATCAGGGTTGAATGGCTGTGAGGGGTGCTTCGAGAGGAGTCGCTCCACCGTCCAATCTTCGGGAAGCCGGCCGTTGTTCCAGAATAGGATTTTGTCGCCGTAGACGCTGATCTGGATTGGGACGCCGCTGGCGTAATCCTTGTGCGCCACGGCGTTAAGTAGGGCCTCGCGCAGTGCACTCTCTGGGACCGGGTAGGTTTCTACTCGCTGTAAGCCCTCGTAGGAGATCAGGGCTTTCAGGTATTTGGTCAACAGCAGGTCCATGGTGTGGTCAACTTGGGTAAACAGGCCGCCGTGGACCTCGTCGTGATACAGCAGGTGGCTATCGGTTTTGAAGTAGCCGACCTTGATGTAGGCGCCGGTCACAAAAGCCTCCAGATCAGGATGAAACAGCAAAACTGCCGCCCGTTTCAGGTAGGCCCCGTCTGTCAGGCGCAATTTCTCGATCAGCGCTGCATCGTCCTCCGCCAACATTTCTGTGGCGAGGCGTCTGCTGCGGGCGGCCCGCTGGCGAAACCGGCTGATAGCTCCAGTGTCCAGATCAGTGAGGGCGACTCCTGGGACCGGCACTGCGTCCCAATGTCTGCCGATCTTGCGCAGAAGAAAGTGGTCGAGCGCCGCTCCCTTTAACTCCTGCTTCGTGCTGCCGCTGCGATAATAGTATTGGCCCTTGTAACTGACAGGGTGGGGATACGGCTCCATCGTAATGCGGATGAGATCCTTTCCGTCTATCGTCATCAGGTCTACCGAAGGCACGATCCCCAACATATCCCGCATCTTGTTGGGCAGGTCCTCCATCAATTTTGCCGCGTCGGCCACCCCAACTACTTCGCCCTTGTCGTTCCTGCCAATTTCCAAGACACCACCGTGTGCATTGGCAAAGCCGCAGATCCATTTGAGGTAGTCGTCCCGCCAGGAGGCTTTCCACTCGATGTTTTGATTCTCATTCATGCCGCCTCCTCCGCTTGCGAGGGGTTGACCAGCCGGATGCGGCCGGTGAGGAGCTGCTGCATCATGCCCTGCTTGATCTGCTTCGTCTTGTCACGGCGCTGTTCCAGCGCGTCGATCTCGGCGTCCATGTCGGAGAGGACGGCGGCGATCTGGACCTGCTCAGGAAGACTAGGCATGGTTATTTCGATACTTTGAAGAATGCGAGTGTTTAATGAAGGCATGGTCTGCCCGACCGCAACTTCACGGACACTTGCCTTGAACGGCTCCGTATGGAAATGATAACTGAGATAGGGGGGGTAGATACGTGTACGCTCAGGCCGTACTCGGAGGAGACGACCAGAAAACGGCCAGCCATCTTCAGTCTGTCGAGTGACATTCCTCGAACCACCATCAAGATTGTTCCCTCGGGGACGAGGCGAGTCCCATTGCCAATCGCCAATGCTGTGACATGATTGGTTGCGTCCTTCAACCTAGACACTTTCATGTCTTTCGAGGTGACCCAAGGAATCTCACCATTCCAGAAACGAGCATCCGACATGCTTGGAGTACCGCCGCTCAGACATTGTCCGAGTTCCCCCAAACTCGTGATTTCCCAATCCTCTGGCATCAAGCCGAGGTTCGTCCACTTGTATCCAAGAGGTGCAGCCGCCTTCCCATCGACGTTGGGTAGCGCCTTCGCTTGTGTCGTAGTCGTGCTCATCCCCACACCAGCCCCATCCTCTTCAGGTGTACCTCCACCTTCTTGCTCAACGCCTCCACCTCCCGCTCCAGCTCCGGCAGCGGATGGGCGTAGCGCTCTTCCAATTCCTTGACGCGGCCGGCGAGTCGCTGCGTCAGCCGCTGCACCTCGCCCTCGATGGCGGCCTGGATGGCGGCGAACCACTTGTCCGTGGTCATTACCCTATGATCCATTCTCATTGCGCGCTTCCTGCGGCTCATCGTGGAAGAGGTTGGTGTAATCGCGGTAAATGAAGCGCCGGTTACGCTTCTGGCCGGTGAACTCATGGAGGATACCCTGTTCGACCAGGCGCATCACGAGGTGATTGGCTGCGGGGTACGTCGTGCCAATCAGCTCCTGCACTTCGGTGACCGAAACAATGGGATGCTGATAGAGATATTCGAGGACGCGATGTCCATTGCCGGCGGCACGGCCAAGCTGGGCGGTGATGATCTGGCGGTGTTGCTCGCGCAGCATGAGAATCCGTCGGGCGGTATAAGTAGCCTGCTGACTGACCTCGAAAACACCGCGGAGAAAGAAGGCAAGCCATTGTTCCCAGGCACCGTGGTCGCGCACGGCTTGAAGGTGATCGTAGTACTGCGACCGATAACGCTTAAAGTAGTAGGAAAGGTAGAGCACGGGCTTGAGCAGCACTTCTTTTTCGCAGAGCAGAAAGGTGATGAGCAGGCGCCCGATGCGGCCATTGCCGTCCAGAAAGGGGTGGATGGTTTCAAACTGTGCGTGGGCGAGACCGATCTTGACGAGTAGAGGCAGCGGCGTGTCGGCGTGCAGGAAAGCTTCCAGATCGCTCAGCGCCTGAGGCACTTCATGGGGCGGCGGTGGCACGAAGGTCGCCTCGGCGAGGGTGCAGCCAGCCGGACCTATCCAGTTCTGGCTGGTTCGCAGCTCGCCGGGAGTCAGATGTTGTCCTCGAACACCTGCAAGAAGCTCGGTATGGATTTCACGGATGAGACGAACAGAGACCGGCAGATCCCGCAGGCGTTCCAGGCCGTAGTTCATGGCACGAACGTAGTTGAAGACCTCATTGACGTCGCCTGGTTGGTCGGGGGAGAAAACCCGCGCTTCAGCAGCAAGGACATCCTGCAAGGAACTTTGGGTACCCTCAATCTGGCTGGAAAGCACGGCCTCCTTGCGGACGTACATGGCAACAAAGAGATCGGGATGCGGCAGCGTTTGAATCGAGCCATCCAGCCGGCCAAGCGCGCGATCAGCTTGCGACAGGAGCGCTTGCAGTTCGCCTTGCAACTTGATTGGCGGATCCGGTGGCAGCGGGGCGGGAACGAACGCCCGATAGCCAGCAGGCTGCCTTATGTATTGGCCGGCTCTCAATGGGTGGTTCGGCTCCGTCATGGACGTTCGTACCTTTAACAAGATTGGTTTTGACGACTCATATTAAAGGCAGGGTTTAGTATGGTTGAAGCGGCGCTGTCATGTTAAACGCAGACTTTACTTGCATATGAAGAGGGCCTCTTCGCTATCCGTTCGAACCGAGATCTGCCTTCACCACACCAGCCCCATCCTCTTCAAGTGGCCCTCCACCTTCTTCCTCAACACTTCCACCTCCCGCTCCAACTCCGGCAGCGGGTGGGCGTAGCGCTCCTCCAGTTCCCTGGCGCGGCCGGCGAGGCGCTGCGTCAGCCGCTGCCCCTGGCCCTCGATGGCGGCCTGGATGGCGGCGAACCACTTGTCGTCAGCGACCAGCGTCTTGATCTCGGCCTCGGTGAGTTTGGAGTATTTCGCCAGCACCCTGGCGTCGAGTTCGGCCTGGGCCTCCTTGACGGCTCTGGCGGCTTCGGACTCGGCGTCGATCAGTGCCAGGCACGTCTCCAACGCTTCGATTTCGTCCGCGTTTTCCGCCTCCAACGTCAATTGTCCATTCTCCGTTCTCAACTGCTTGAGCCGCTCCTTCACCCCGCCCCTGGTGACCTTGCCCTTGTCGTTGGTAGCTTCCTCCAGCAGGCCCTCCTCGCCGGTGTGCTCCTCGACGAACTCCTCCAGTTCCCGGGCAGCAACTTCCTATCTGGCCTGCAACTCGTCGATGGTGGCCTGCTCGGCGGCGAAGGAGCAGGCGACGATCAGGGGCGGGGGGATCAGGTCCAGCTTGTACTTCTGGCGGCCGATGGTCAGGTCCACCGTCTCCTTAATCTTCTTCGCCTTGTCGTCGATGACCGCGCGCGGTTTGGCGGCTTCGACCCAGCCGTCGGCGGCGACGAGGTAGACGTCGTCCTGCATCACCTCGGCCCAGTAGTCCATCAGCCGCCGGTAGACGTCGTAGCGGTCGAGCAGGGGCAGGCCGGCGAAACGCTCCAACAGCTCTTCGGACAG
>DOUV01000972.1 GCA_003520455.1 Chloroflexota bacterium
GGAGTGTCGGTTCCAATGGTGATCACCCATTTCGCCGACATGTTGACGATTGTCCGGATCTGGGCACCGGTGCTGGCGTTCACCATATCGGTTTTGACCGGGGTGGTATTCGGGATTTATCCGGCGATGCGGGCCGCCAGCATGAGTCCCGTCGATGCCCTGCGGCACGAGTAGGGCAGGCGGTCAATCCGGCTGCCCGTAGTAAGCATCGTTCCCGTGTTTGCGTTGATGATGTTTCTCGCGGATGTGTGGCGGGATGCCGGCGGCATCGGGATTGAGATGGAAAGTACCGATGGCTATTTCGGCGCAGACCTCCAGGGCAATGCTGTTTTTCACCGAGTCCAAGGCATCCTGGCCCCAGGTGAAGGGGGCGTGGTGTTTCTGGAGCACCGCGGGCATGGCCACCGGGTCAAGGTGGTGGTGGAGAAAATGCTGGACAATGGCCACACCGGTATTGCCCTCGTAGTCTGTTTCAGTCTCTTGCGCATCGAGGGCGCGGCAGACGGGGACTTCGCCGTGGAAGTGGTCGGCATGGGTGGTGCCCAAGCAGGGCAGCGGGCGGCCCGCCTGGGCGAACATGGTGGCATGGACACTGTGGCTATGGGTGATGCCGCCGATGGCTTCCCAGGCCTGATAGAGTTTGAGATGGGTTTTGGTGTCCGAGGAGGGGCGGAGATCCCCTTCGACGACCTCGCCGTCGAGATCCAGCAGGACGATTTTCTCCGGAGTGAGGTCGGTGTAGGCGACGCCGCTGGGTTTGATGCCGAAGATGCCCTTTTTCCGGTCGATACCGCTGACGTTGCCAAAGGTCAATTTGACCAGTCCCGAGGTCTCCAACAAGAGGTTGGCTTCACAAATTTCCTGGCGCAGTTCGTCGAGCATGGCTACTTCCTGCCACGTGCCTGTTGGCGGATGGCGATCAAATCCTTCATCACATGATCCATTTTCCCATGCCATTGCGCAGTGCCAAAGGCGTCATGGAGTTCCCGATAGAGCTGGTAGATTCTAGCGTAGCCCTGTTGGTTTTCGGGATTGGGGGTGTAAACCCGGTCCTGTATTTTGCAGCTGGCGCGCTGTGTTTCAGCAAGGGTGGTGGTGCCACTGGCCGCGGCGCCAAACAGGGCGGCGCCCAAGGCACAGGTTTGTTCGCTGGCCGCGACTTTCATTGGCAAGCCGATGACGTCGGCGTAGATCTGCATCAGCAGCTTGTTCTTCTCTGGCAGGCCGCCCGCCGCCACCAGCTCTTTGATTGGGACGCCGCTAGTCTCAAACGACTCGATGATCACGCGCGTGCCAAAGGCCGTCGCCTCGATCAGCGCGCGGTAAATGTCCGGCGCGCGTGTCGCCAGCGTCGCGCCGATCAGCAGGCCGCTGAGGTCCACATCGACCAGCACCGAGCGGTTGCCGTTCCACCAGTCGAGCGCCAGCAAGCCGTGCTCGCCGGGCTTCTGCTTGGCGGCTTCGGCTTCGAGGTACGCGTGCAGGTTCATCCCGGCGCGCTCGGCGGCGGCGTGGTACTCCGGCGGAACGGCGTTGTCCACAAACCAGGCGAAGATATCGCCCACCCCGCTCTGCCCGGCCTCGTAGCCGTAATAGCCCGGGACGATCCCATCTTCCACCACGCCGCACATTCCGGGCACACGCTCGAGCTTCTCGCCAAGAACCATGTGACAGTTGCTGGTGCCCATGATGATCACCATGACGCCGGGCTGGGTCGCTTGCGCGGCGGGCACGGTCACGTGGGCGTCGACGTTGGCGACGGCCACGGCGGTGCCAGGCCGGAGGCCGGTCCAGTCCGCGGCCTCGGGTGTCAGCCCACCCGCCCTGGCACCCACCGGGAGGATCTCCCGGCTCATCCTGGTGTCCACCACGTCGGCGAAGTCGGGGTGAAGGGCCGCGAAGTAGTCCCGGCCGGGAAAGCCGGCTCCCTTCTGCCAGATGGCCTTGTAGCCGGCCGTGCAACTGTTGCGGGTCTCCCGGCCGGTCAGCCGCCAGATGACCCAGTCGGCTCCCTCGATCAGGCGGCCGGCGGCACGGTAGATGTGCGGCGCCTCATTCAGAATCTGCAGGGCTTTACTGAAAAACCACTCCGATGAGATTTTGCCGCCATAGAGGTCCAGCCACTTCTCGCCGCGCTCGCGAGCCACCTCGTTGATGCGGTCGGCCTCAGGCTGGGCGGCGTGGTGCTTCCACAGTTTGACCCAGGCGTGGGGCTGGTCACGATAGTCCGGCACGAAGCAGAGCGGCGTCCCGCCGGCGGTCGTGGGCAGCATGGTGCAGGCGGTAAAGTCGATTCCGAGGCCGATGATGGTATCCGGACTCACACCACTCTCGCGCAGCATAGCCGGGATCGTCTGCTTGAGGGTCTCGATATAGTCGTTGGGGTCCTGCAAGGCCCAGTCGGGCTCCAGGCGCACGCCGCTCCCCGGCAGGCGCTCGTCGATCACCCCGTTAGCGTAGGTGTGAACGGCCGTCGCGACCTCGCGGCCGTCGGCCACGGCGACCAGCACTGCCCGCGCGGACTCGGTCCCGAAGTCAACGCCGATGGCGTATTTGGAGCTCATAGCGGATTGGCCTCCTTCAAGTGATGCATGATGCGCGAAGAAGATCAGATAACAACGCGCCCATCCTGGTCACTTCCCCATTTCACGCATCACGGATCACGTTTCACGTATCATCGTCTACCGATGCCAGTAAACGTCCCAGCCCAAGTACTTGCTCAGTGCTTCGTGGACAGCGGCGGCGGTGCTGGACGGGTTGATGGTGACGTGGTGCTCGTAGCCGTTCTCGCAGATGTAGCGCAGCAGCTCCTGGAACCGCGGCACTCGGACCACGCCGTAGCCGCCGAAGGTCAGCAGCGGGTCGTCGGTCAGCTCGCCGGCGCCCACGTAGGCCCGCAGGGTGCCGGCCACGTCGTCGGTGCTCACCCGCAGGTAGGTGAAGGGCATCGCTTTTACCCGCCCCACGATCGTGCCGTACGAGTTCTCTTTGCCCACGGTGCCCGAGAGAATCTCCTGGTAGTCCATCACGGCGTCGGCGAAGATGTCTTTAGGCAGGTTGCTACAGTGGAAGACCACGCCCTTGTCCGGGTCGTCGCCATAGTTGTTGTTCCAGTCCACCAGGGCGCTGGGCCGGCCGCTGGCCTGCGCCAGGATATGCATGGCGATGGTGCCCATCACATCGACCTCGCAGGCGCTGGGCATCAGGTTGTTGCTCATCATGCTCATCAGCGTGCACGGGACGACGCCGAAGTACTCCTCCATCGCCGTCCAGCACTGCACCGCTGTGGCATCCAGCCGCGAGTTTGCCATCCAGTTGTCCACGGCCGCGCCAAACCTGGCCATCTTCATCACGACCGAATCCGGCACGCGGCGAGTGTCGACGTACGCGCGGATGGCTGCAAGCTTGGCCTGCACCGGCTCGGCATCCTCGGGCAACCGCTCGACCTGGCCGAAGAGGTCGAAGAGGTCCAGGGTCTCGACGCTGATGCCGAACTTTTCGAGGAGCTTCTCGCTGTAGCGTACCGTGTTGAAGGCGGCCGGCCGCGCGCCGAGGGCACCAATGCGCAGGCCCCGCAACCCCCGCACGACCCGGCAGGTCGTTGCGAAGGTATGCAGATCTTGCCGGAAGCTGGAGCTGCGCGGATCGACGGTGTGCAGGCTCGTCAAGGTGAAGGGGATCTTGTACTGGTGCAGGTTGTTACAGACCGACATCTTGCCGCAGAAGCTGTCGCGGCGGTCCCGGGCACTCATCTGGTCGGCCGCGTCCGGGAAGGCGTGTACCAACACGGGCACGTTGAGCCCGGACCACCGGATCGCGTTGGCGACGGCGCGCTCGTCCCCAAAGTTGGGGAGGGTGACCAGGATGCCGTCGATCTCCTTCCGGTGAGCATCGAAGAGCGCGGCACACCGGCTGGCATCCTCCAGACTCTCGATGCTCCCGTATTCGGTCTGCTCGGGGGAGAGGGTGACCACCTTGAACCCGGCCTGTTCCAGGACCGCTAAGATCTCCTCCCGTCCACT
Organism: Chloroflexota bacterium; assembly: GCA_003520455.1. Next base: position 4,023 of record DOUV01000972.1, read on the forward strand.
CCGACAGAGGTGGCTGGGGAAGAAGCCTCGGTTGCCGACGATGAGGCCGAGGGTGACCGGTTTCATCGGTTGCATGTGAGTTTTGCCTCCGCTCGTCCGGAGCGATCAGCGATTGGAAGGTAGAGATTGGGACGCTGAAGTGGCCCAGACTTCCGAAGTCTTTGTACGGCTCTCCGCGGGCCTCCCCGGCCTCTTATCAGAGGCGCACTGTGCCAAGCAGCCCTGCTGCGGCGGACTTCGGAAGTCGCTAGACTCCGGAAGTCTTGACGACTCCGATCGTCAGCAGGATATTGGCGTACAGGCGCTGATCGCCGCTCGCAATGGCCAGCGCCAGTTCGGGCCGCCTGGCCGTCTCGTAAAACGTGAAGCGCTCCAACCGCTCCAGCGCCAACCCCGCCGGCAGCAGGCGCTCGAACTCCGCAAAGATCGGCGGCGTCGAACCATCGGCGGGCTGCATCACGGTGGCGGCCTCGACAGGTATGGCGCTGACAAGCGCTTCCAGAATGGCAGTGACAGTGAGCAGACCGGGGCTGAGGTTCAAGAAGACGCGGGCGGCGGCCGGACACGAATGGGTTGCGACAGGGTAGTTGCCATCGGCGATGAGTACGGTGCTGCCGTGCCCGGCCTCGCCGAGCGCTGCCAGGATCCCCGGATGAAGAAGCTTACTTTTGAGCACAGTTGCCATCCGATCTCGAGACGTCTCGCGCTGACTACCAGCGATGATGGACGTGGGCCCGGATAAAGTGATTGTAGATTTCCCGCACGCGCTTCATGGTCTCATCCGTGAGGGCGGGCACTTCGGCGGTCTTGACGTTGTCTTCCGCCTGCTGCGGGTTTTTGGCGCCGGGGATGGTCGTTGTCACCTCGGGAAACATCAGAATCCACCGCAGGGCGAATTGCGCCATGCTGGCGCCTTCCGGCACCAGCTCGCGGAGTACTTCGACCGCCTGCAACCCCAGATCGTAGTCCACACCGGAGAAGGTCTCGCCCACGTCGAAGGCCTCACCTCGACGGTTGAAATTGCGGTGGTCGTGGGGGCCAAACTGGGTGTCGCGACTGAATTTGCCGGTCAGGAGGCCGCTCGCCAGGGGCACACGCGCCAGGACACCGACCCGGCGCTCGCGCGCGGCCGGGAAGAACTGTTCGGCCGGTTTCAGGCGGAACATGTTGAAGATGATCTGGACGCTCTGAACGTTGGGATAGGTGATCGCCTGGAGGGCCTCATCGACGCGCTCGACGCTGACGCCGTAGTAGCGAAGCTTGCCCTGCTGCACCAGGTCATCGAGCACGCCGAAGACCTCGGGCATAAAGTAGACGCTGGTCGGCGGGCAGTGGAGCTGCAGGAGGTCGAGGGCGTCGGTGTCAAGGTTCCGAAGGCTCCGTTCCACAAAGGCGGCCAAATTTTCACGGTTGTAGCCCGCGGCCACGTGGGGCGAGAGCCGGCGACCGGCCTTGGTCGCGACGATGAGTTCCTCAGGCCGCTCCCTGCGTACCTGAGCGATCAGCCGCTCCGAGTGCCCATCGCCGTACACGTCGGCCGTGTCGATGAAGTTGACTCCCAGATCAATCGCCCGGTGGAGGGCGGTCAGCGAGGTCTGGTCGTCGGTCGTCCCCCAGTCGGCCCCGCCAATGGCCCAGGCGCCAAACCCGATGGCCGACACCTTCCAGCCGGTGCGGCCAAGCTCGCGATATTCCACGAGGGTTCTCCTCTCCACGTAGTGGCGCTGTCATCAGGACTCACGCCGTCTCCACCACCGTCCGCCGCCCGGCGGCGATCAGTGCCTGCTCCTGGCTGTCACGCAGGAAGTCGAGGCCGAACTCCAGCTCGGCATCCTGCTTCGCCGGGGGGATGCGGCCCTGGCGGGCCTCGTAGGGCGAGGCGCCTCGCGGGAGCGGCTCGAGCGACATCAGGCCCTGGTAGTCGATGTCATGCAGCGCGCGCAGGATCTCGCGCCAGGGCATCGTTCCCATGCCGGGGGCCTGGCGGGTATTGTCGGCCACGTGGACGTGTTGAAGCCAATAGCCGCCAGCGCGCCGGAAGGCGTTGGGCAGGCCATCGGCCTCCTCGATCTGCATGTGGAAGGTGTCGCCCATCACCCGCACACAGGGATTGTCGACCGCCTCGGCCATCGCGATGGCGTCGGCGAGGCTGAAGATGAGCCCGACTTCGTAGCGGTTGATCGGCTCGATGGTGATCAGCACATCATTGGCCTGGGCGTACGCTCCAGTCACTGCCAAGGCTTCAGTGGCCACCTTGATGTCGTCCTCGCGGGAAACCAGCGTGGCGGGCTGGCCCACCAGGCTCGGCACCACCAGGACGCTCCGCGCCCCGAGCGCCGCCGTCATATCCACGCAGCGCTTGACGTAGTCGATCCCCCGGATGCGCTCCGCCGCGTCCGGGTGGGAGAGCAGCCGCAGGTCGCCGGGGGTCGGGCCGGGGTGCATGCCGCAGATGGAGCTGATGCGCAGACCGTGATCGGCCACGAGCCTGCCAACGTGAGTGACGTCGTACTGATCGGGCTCGCCCACCAGCTCGATCGCGTCGAAACCGATCCGCGCCACACGTGGCACGACCTCCTCCAGCGGGGCCGTGCCGAAGATCCAGCTATTGACTGCGAATTGAATCCGGTCGGTCATCGGTGCCTCCCTCTACCGTTGACGGTATGCGCCCACCTCAGGCATATCGGCGCTGACGCCGGGGCCAAAGTAGCGCAGGGTGACCAGCGGCTCGAGGCCGGTGTTCTCCAGCGTGAAACCGTTGCGGGCGGTCTGCTCGCTGATGAAGTACTCGTCCCAGGTCAGGTCGCCGTAGCGCACGTAGGTTGCGGCCTCGACATCGTACGGACCGAGCTTGCCACGTCCCTGGATGACCATCAAGCAGGAGGCGCCGTTATCACGAACCGTCACGCGCGCCCCCGGCCGGATAACCAGCTCCCTGGCCGAGAAGATGTCCTCGCCGAGCACCTTCCCGTAGATCACCCAGCGGTCCTGGAAGCCCTCGCGCTCGGTGTCGCCGATGGCGACCGGCTCGAGGTAGTGATCGTCTTTGAAGGTGGGATTGACGTTGGCATCCCAGTCGATCATGCCGACGATGTAGTCCAGGTCGTGCTGCTTGTCCTCGGGGACGTCCTTGACCAGCAGGTCCCAGGGCACCACCCGCCCCTCGACCAGCGACTGGTACATCGCGAAGACGTCGGAACCCCACTGCACCTCGTAGGTACAGAAGGATCCGGGCGCGTGCAGAATCCCCGGCGGCACGAGCCAGCCGGTGCCCGGCTTCAAGCGGTAGGCCTTGGACAGGTCCAGAATGCCATTATCGCCCTCGTTCCAGCGCTCGAGGCAACGGTAGACATCCTCCCTGGTCGTGCCGGGCTCGAGTCCGAAAAAGGTGTAGGGGAAGTTGTTGCCCACCGGGTTGAGCTGGGGCGGGAAGTAGTAGGCCTCGGGCTTGGGCTCGCGCCCCACTTTCTCGGCGTGGTGCCGCATCTGGTGGAGGTGGTGAGGAATCGGTCCCATGTTGTCGAAGTACTTGCAGTAGAGCGGCCAGCGGCCCCACTCGGCCAGCATCTGCTGGCCGATGATCTGGGCGCCGGCGGCCTCCACCGCCTCCGCCAGGAGAAACCGGTTGCCATCCGGCCCGACGACATAGCTGAGCCCCTCGTCTTCGGGGGTACCGGGGCCGTTGTCGGCCCTGGTGGTCGAGGCGAACCAGCGCTCGTCAATGCCGCCACGATGGGCGCCCAGCACGTAGAGGTCCTGCTCGGCCAGACGGATGCGCTTGCCCGGCATCAGGAACGAGCGCGGCACCCACGTCGGCGCCAGGTGCAGAACCCCTCGGCCTGCTTCCAGGGCGGCCGTGATCTGTTGAGAGATGTTTTGAGTCGGCATAAATCTACTCCTGTCTCAGTGCCGGGTCCTGAGTGAGCCGTGCAGACTGCTACTTTTCACTCAGCACGCAACAGTTCTATTGGCTGAAGGCCCGGGCCAGTGCTTCGCGCATGACAGCGACAGGCGCGTCGCGACCGGTCCACATCTTGAAGCCGATGGCTCCCTGGTAGACCAGCATCCCCAGGCCGTCCAGAGTCTTCGCGCCGTGCGCCCGGGCTTCTCTGAGGAAGGGCGTCTGCGGCGGATTAGGAATCACATCGCACACGACCATGGTGGGGGCGATGGTGGCACCGTCGATGTCGGGCCTGTCGTCGACATTGGGGTACAGGCCGATGGAAGTGGCGTTGGCGAGCACGTGGGTGCCGGGTGGGATGGCGTAGGTTTTGTCCCACAGGACGAAATCGGCGCTCACCGGCGTCTTCTCGTTGAGCAAGTCGACCAGCGCCCGGCCGCGCTCCGGCGAGCGATTCACCACCGTGATGTGCGCGGCGCCCGCCAGGGCCAGCTCGACGGTGAT
>DOUV01000971.1 GCA_003520455.1 Chloroflexota bacterium
TTCATGTCGGATGACCCACTAGAGCACCCGTCGAGGCGCCGGACGTCCGAAGCCTCGGAGACTTCGAACGTCCGGCCCGCTTCAAACTCTCTTAGGGTACCAGGAATTTCGTCCTATCGGCGGCAGCGTTGGAACCTCGTCAAGCTGAGGCAGCGAAGATGCGGTAAGCTACACCGGTCACCGGAACCGTGAGGGGTGGCGCCTGCCGCTCACGAGTTTGATGGCGACCAGCAGCCTGCCGAGACGCGAAAACGGCTTCGACGCCGCCCGGACCGATTCGCGTTTGATATTGCCATGGTGGTCGCCTGGTGCTATGATCTCGGGTTGGCGCCGTCCTGTTCAACCGTGCGCGCACAAGGGGAAGACTGGCCTGATGGGAGCTGATTGCGTTTTCTGTCGAATCGTTGCCGGCGAGATTCCATCCAAAATCGTCCACCAGGATGACGAGGTCACCGCGTTCCACGACATCAACCCGCAGGCGCCGGTTCACATTCTGATCGTGCCCAACGAGCATATCGCTGACATCACGCGAGTCACAGCCGAGAAGGAACCCCTGGTGGGCCACATGCTCCACACGGCCGCGCGCATTGGCGCCGAGCAAGGGCTGAATACGATGAAGAGGGGCTATCGCCTGGTGATCAACTACGGCGCCAACGCCGGGATGCAGGTCCCGCACCTGCACCTGCACCTGATCGGCGGCCGAACGATGCGCTGGCCTCCCGGCTGAACGCGACACCTGACAGGTGGTCGCGAAGGCAGGCCAGGCTGAATCCTTCGGATCCGACTCTGGTCGATAGGCTTTTTCCCTTGAAAGTCGGTCGCCCCGATCATCTGCTTCCCTCTACAGGGAACATCGACGCGAGCTGCGCGTTTTATAAGCAGATCCTCGGAGATGGCAGGCCGGACAACTGGCGCAGGAACGGGCAAGTAGAAGAATATGTCAACCAAAGAACAGTTCCAGAACGATTTGAAACAGGCTCTCAGGAATCGTGATACGGTACGCCGCGATGCGCTCCGTTTGTTGCTGGGAGCTGTCAAAAACGCCGAGATCGAGAAAGGCGGCGAGTTGACCGAATCCGAGCTGAATGCCCTGCTGCACAAGCAGGCCAAACAGCGCCGCGATTCAATCACTGAATTCGAGCGAGGAGGACGCGCCGACCTCGTGGCGCACGAGCAGGCGGAGCTGGCTGTGATCGAGAGTTACCTCCCCCGCCAGATGACCGAGGAGGAAATTCGCCGGGCGGCCAGCGCCCAGATCGCGGCTGCCGGTGCGTCGGGTCCCAGGGATATGGGCAAAGTGATGGGTCCCCTGATGGGCCAGTTGCGAGGCCGCGCCGACGGTGCGACTGTGCAACGCATCGTCCGCGACTTGCTCACCCAGGACGAGGCCGGCACCGAACGCTCGGGCTAAGGAGTTGCGGTGGACACCGCTGACAGTGTCAAGGATGTGCTGCCATCTCCACGCCGGCAGCCGGTGACCGTGCGACACCGGCTGTTGGGAGGGCTTTGGGCCGGGCTGCTTGTCATCGCCTTGAGTGCGACGCTGGTCTCTGATCTGTTACCCGCCCAGGGCGGCCTCAGTGCTGGCGTCGTCAGCCCGACCGACATTACGGCGCCGCGCCAGATCACCTATCAGAGTGCGATTCGCACGGCGCGTGCCCAGGACATTGCGGCCGCGCGAGTCGAACCGATCTACACCCCGCCCGACCGGGCGCAGGCGTTCCAGCAAGGCTCGACGGCACAGGCGATTGCCGACTACATTGAGGCGGTGCGCGGCGATATCTACAGTAGCACCGAGAGCAAGGCCCAGATGATCACCGCCATGGAGGATGTCCACTTCTCGCCGACGGCGATCGAGATCATCCTGGGGTTGACCGACGCCCAGTGGCACAGTGTGGTCGGCGAGACGCTGCGGATCCTCGACTCCACCATGCGCCGCGAGATTCGTGAGGGCCAGGTTGCCGTTGTGCGGCGTGGCATCTCAAACCAAATCGGGGCTGACCTCAGTGAGGCCCAGGCCGACATCGTCGAGGCCTGGGTCAGTGTGTTGGTCGTCCCCAACAGCTTCCTCGACGCCGAGCGGACGGAGAAGGCTCGCCAGGAAGCCCGTGCGCAGGTTATACCCGTCGAACAGACCTACGTGCAGGGTCAGATTATCATCCGCCGCGGTGAGGTCGTGACGCCGGAGCAGGTCGAAGCGCTCGAGGTCCTGGGACTGCAACGAACTCGCGCTGACTGGCGCCAGGTCGTCGGCCGGAGCCTGTTCGCGATCCTGCTCGTGTTAGCCCTCATCGTCTATCTCGTCCGCCTTCACCCGACGATTTGCATCAACCAGCGTGCCCTGGGCGCGATTACAGCCCTCACGATCATCTTCGCCGCCACGGGCAAGATCCTCATCCCGATAGGTGGCACCCTGAGCTACCTGGTGCCGAGCGCGGCCGCCGCGATGCTTCTGGCCGTGCTCCTCAACGCGGAATTGGCGACGGTGGTGACCCTGGTCTTGTCGCTCATTCTGGGCTTCATCAGTGGCTCCCTCGAGCTGGCAACCTACACCTTTGTCGGCGGGGTCATTGCCGCGCTTAGCCTCAGCCGCGTCGAGCGGCTGGCCGAGTTTGTTTGGGCCGGGGTGTTGGTGGCGCTCGCCAACGTGGCCGTGGTCCTGGCCTTTGGATTGGCCACCACGGTGCGGCCGCCGATGGAGTTGCTCAGCAACGGTGGCGCTGCAGTCGTCAACGGCGTCATCTCCGCCAGCCTGACCCTGGCCGGGTTCTACGTGCTGAGCAACCTGCTTGGCATCACGACCTTCCTCCAACTGATGGAGCTGGCCCGACCGACCTCACCGCTCTTCAAAGAACTCCTCATCAGGGCGCCGGGCACCTATCACCACAGTATCATCGTCAGCAATCTCGCCGAGCGGGCCGCGGAGGAGATCGGCGCTGATCCGCTCCTGGTCCGCGTGGGTGCCTACTATCACGACATCGGGAAGATCCGCAACCCGCACTTCTTCGTCGAAAATCAGACCAATGGCCACAACCTGCACGATCAGCTCGACGACCCGGAACGGAGCGCGCGGCTGATCATCGAGCACGTGACCGAAGGCGTGAAGCTGGCGCGCAGGCACGGGCTGCCCCCGCCGGTGATTGATTTCATTCTGCAACACCACGGCACGACTGTGGTCTCCTACTTCTATCACAAGGCGTGCGAAGAGAATTCGGGCCGCCGCCAGGTCACCCTCGACGACTTCCGATATCCCGGGCCCGTGCCTCAAAGCCGTGAGGCCGCGATCTTGCTCCTGGCCGATACGATCGAGGCGGCCGCGCGCGCGAATCGCCCGCATGGGGCCGAAGAGGTGGACGCCCTGGTCCGCAAACTCATCGCGAAGCGCCAGGGAGAGGGCCAACTCGACGACTGCGAGATTACCCTGCGCGACCTCGACCGGATCCGCACGGCCTTTAACGAGGTGTTGCAAGGCATCTATCATCCCAGGATTGAGTACCCCAGCGACGAACTGGTCCCCGTTGCCGTTCCCGGCGACGCCGAACGGCCCGTCGTTGCTGAAGGAGCCACCGGTGGCGAGCAACGTGGAACTCCAGATCGACGAGCGGTGGGCGCCACAGGTTGACCCCGCGCGCCTGCAACGTGCCGTCACGACCACGCTTGAGGTGGAGGGCATCAGCGGCGAGCCGGGCGTGACCGTCGTCCTGGTTGGCGACGAGGAGATGATCCACCTGCACGAGGCCTACCGCAACGAGCCGGTCACGACCGATGTGCTGAGCTTCCCGTACGATCAAAGCGAACCCGATCCCAGTGGTGAGATGGTTGGCTATCTGGGCGACGTCGTCATCTGCTACCCGCAGGCGGCCCGCCAGGCCGAGGAAGAGGGCCACAGCACTCAGAATGAACTGGATCTCCTGGCCGTGCACGGCACCCTGCACCTGCTCGGATATGATGACGAGACCGCCAATGACCAACTGCTCATGTGGGCCCACCAGGAGCGCGTGCTGCATCGCCTGAGCCTCGGCGCTGTGGCACCCCGCCCGCCCAAAACCAACGGTTAGCCCTGTCGGAAACAAGAACACGCCCCGACTGCTGTGCAGTCGGGGCGTGTTGCGCTCGAGGCTCTCGCTCAGGCGGGGGGCGTCGCATGCCGGCCGCGCCAGTAGACAATCAGCCCGGCAACCGCCACCGCGGCACTGCCCACCCCAACCGCGGCGAGAGTTCGCCCGGTGTCCCAGCCCCAGAACGTGGCGCGCGCCTGATGGTGCTGCGCGAGGAGATCCCCCTTGAGTTCGGCGCGAAAGGTAGGATCGGGCACGTACACGGGTCTCAGCAGGCGCGCGACGTCCTCCGCCAACCGAAGCAAGGGCTCCAGGTCGGCAGCTCTGGCGGGGAACAGCGCCAGAAAGGTTCCGGCTTGCCCGGTCTCGCCCGCCGCCAACCGATCGGCGTGCGCTGCCAGAATCTCGGTTACCAGGTCATCGTCCATTACCACTCCTTCGCCTCCAGGACCGCCCCTCATGGTCGTGCCGGACTCACAATCACTCCGATGATCCCGGGGCCACCATGAACCGTCAGTGAGGCGGGCAGCTCGGCCGTAAAGCTCCGTTCGCACTGGAAATGGGCTTGTACCTCACGCAGCAGCATCCTGGCCTCATCCGTGGCGCGGGCATGAATGACAGCCGCCCAGACGGGCCGATCCACTCCAACCTGCTCTTCCGCCCAGGTCACGAGCCGAGCGAGCGCTTTGCGCCGCGTCCTGACGCGCTCGCCGGCCTGGAGAAGGCCACTCTGGACCACAATCAGGGGCTTGAGATCGAACATCGTCCCCAGCGCGCCCTGCAACCGGCCAACCCGCCCACTGGCCTGGAGATACTTCAGCGTCGCGGGTGTGAGTACGAGGGCGGTGTGCTCGCGGCGCCACTGCAGGCGGTCGAGAATCGCGCTCAGGTCGGCCCCGGCGCCGGCCATCTCGACCGCCTCCCAGACCTGAAAACCCAGCCCGGCGCTGATCGAGGCACTGTCCCAGACCGTCACATCGACGTCCGGCACCTCCGTGCGAGCCAGTTGGGCCGATTGGAAGGTCCCGCTCAAGCCGGACGAGAGGGTAATCGCCAGGAGTGGGCCCTTGCTGGCCAGGCGCTGATAGGCCTCGGCGAAATCCGCGGGCGCGGGCTGGGAGGTCTGTGGGATGAGGCCCGATTCCATCACCCGGTAGAAATGCGCCAGATCCAGGTCGACCCCTTCACGGAAGGAGTGCCCGTTGTACTGGACGGCGATGGGGATGCGGGGCACCGCATAGTCCTGCCAGAAACCACTGGGGAGGTTACAGGTGCTATCGGTGACGATCTGAATCGTGGGCATCTTCGGGTCAAGCTCATTGGTGTTGATGAAAGCCGCGCTGCTCGAGCTCTCGCCGCAGCGCCTGGAGCGTGCGATGGTAGAGCGACTTGACCGCGCCTTCAGTTCGCCCCATGATCTCACCGATCTGGGCGTTACTCAGCCCCTCCCCAAATTTGAGGTGAAGCAACATTTGCCGCTCAGGATGCAGGGCCTCGATCGCCCGCCAGAGCGCTGATTCCTCTTCGTGGCTCTCGGTCACCCGGTCGGGGGCATCCCGCCGCCGACCGGGCAGTGGGAGATCGTCGAGGGCCACGACGCGCCGCCGGCTCTGGTCGCGGTGCCAGTTAGCGATCAGATTATGAGCAATACGGTACAACCAGGCCGAGAGCGGCGCGCCGCGATGGCGATAGCGCGGAAGCGAGGCGAGCGCTCGAAAGAAGACCCGCGCCGTCAGATCCTCGGCGTCGTGGTTGTTGCCGACCCGGTAATAGATATAGTTGTAGATACGATCCACGTAGAGCTCGTAGAGTTCGCCGAACGCGCCCGCCTCTCGCTTCGCGCGTTCGATGAGTTCAGCTTCGCGATCCTCGGCCACAAGGCCCTCCGCATCGCCCGCCGGGTCGCAACAAAAAAAACACCCGACCGGGTCAATGGTTACGCAATCTTTGCAAAATTTGGCCGACCGATCTGGCCCGAGACCGGGCCGGACAGGTCGGCCTCCTTACCTGATTCTGGCAACTGCCGAGTATATCAACTTTTGGCACGAAATTCAATTTTCCATCCGCTCGCCGCTCGTTGCGGCGCCCGCGTTTGTTAAGGACTGGTCGAGTCCGCGCCACAACTGCAAGGAGAGCACACTGACGTTACGGTCCAAATAGAGAGCGTCCCGGCCTCCTCTGTAAGGGACGCCGGGCAAGGGCGCAAGCTGAAATCACTCCTGACCTGCTCACTTCTTCAGCGACTCCCCACTCGGAAACGAGTCGTGGCCCGATTCTTGCGAGGTCAAAGGATGAAGGTACCGGCAGTACTGTTCCACTGATCATGCGCGTGGAACGCTCTGGACCGGATTTCGATCTAATCGAAGTGGCTTGCCAGCAATCCAGGCGCCAGGGAGTTTGTGGGCTGACGCAGTTGCGCCTTGACAATCTGCGAAGCTACTCCTGGTACAAAACGGAGCGGCAAAATGGACAAGAGCATCCTGGTGATCGAAGACGATGCTACGCTCCGGAACTTGCTCAGCGAGATTTTGGAGTTCGAAGGCTACCAGGTCATCACCGCCAGGGACGGGCTTGACGGATTGGAGAAACTCAAGGACAACCGGCCTGTGCTCATCCTGCTCGATTTGATGATGCCGAAGATGGATGGTATTACCTTCGTCGAGGAATTGGAACGCCGGGGACTCCACCCGATGATCCCTGTTATCATCCTCACAGCAGATCATCTCGCCCGCGAGAGGGTCAGCCGCGTCGAGCCCGAAGGCTACATCGAGAAGCCGATGGAGATTCGAACCCTGTTGGAGGAGATCACTCGCATCACACTCGATGCAGGGTAACCGTAACTTCGGTCCCCTGGAACGAGACAGGGGCGAGCGAGGGAGTGTTGATAATCCGATCAGGGTTACATGCTCCAGGAAAGCGGCCCCCGCTGGGGTGGCTTATGCCCCAGGGTGGCGACACGACACGAGTTGACCGCGGGCGAATTCAACACCAGGGCCGAATGCCAGGGCGACGAAAAACGCTGCGCCGGGCCACCGGCTCCCGCCTGGAATCGCTGATCAGCCCGCCAATGTGATCGCGCGACAACGGAGCTTCCGTTCCGGGAGTGACTCAGTTCGGGCCATCAGTGTCCCAGGCACCTTTGACCGGTTGAAGGTCCGATTCATTCTTCACAGCCCATCGCAGTCCGACCAGTGTCAATCGAAGCACCGCCCGGTGGGCCAACAATTGCCCCCGGAGTGCCTGGCGGCGTTCTCTTTGTTCGCCTAAGAGCCGTCGTTGTTCTGCGGCGATCTGGCAAAGTGCTCGGCTCAGCGAAAGCTGGGTGCGTAGGGTCTCGAGTAATGCATCGTACTCTGCATTCATCTGACGCCCTCATTCATCACGTGACGATCCATCGTTCCCGGTGTCCTTCAGTATCGCCAGCCACAGGGCGTGGAGTCGTCCCTCTTCCTGGTGGAGTCGGCGAAACTCCTCCAGGAGCGACCCCATCCGTGCAGCACCCGATAGAAGTTGCTGCAACTCCGCCTCCGCCATGAACGCCTGGTTCCACTTCATCCCTTCCCCTTCGTCTCAACTGCGGACCGTTTGCTCTGCAAACCAACGTTGACACAACACGGCCTGCTGCTGATCAACTATGAGACGCTGAAGCTCAACCATGAATTGCGTCACCAATTCCATTGCCTGCAGACGCGTGGCGATAAGTTGGTTGGTGGTTGCCGAGAGTTGTTCTCGCCACTCCTCTTGCTTCGGACTCACGGTACCAGCCACCTCTCGCATCCCGTGAGAGAGCCAGACAGCATTTTCGCTGCCAGAATGCGTCGGCCAGCCGGGAGACAAGGCACTTCTCGCCAGGGCCCTGGCGACCATCCCCGCCGGCGGCACGTCTTCTGCGCACACCTTCTCATCGCCCGGCTCCCGCTGGCAACCCGCCACTCATCCGACTTCCTTCGACGAGGGCGGGAAGATCGTCAGGCTGCGACGACCTGTGGAGCGCCATTTCTGCCAATTCCTACCTGGACGGGAGGAAAACAGTGAAGATGCTACCTTCCTCCTGGCGGCTCGTCACCTCCACCGTGCCTCCATGCAGGCCGATAATCTCTTTAACCAGGGAGAGACCCAACCCCAATCCCGGGCTGGGTCGGCCTGGGACAGTTTCGATCCGGTAGAAGCGGTTGAAGATCCGCTCCTGGTCCTCGGGAGCAATCCCAATCCCCTTGTCGGCGACGGCGACGGCGACCTGTTCGTCCCGCCGCTCGAGCCGCACGGTGATCGTTCCACCGTGCGGGCTGTACTTGATAGCGTGGGGCAATGCTTTGGAGCCGGGCACATTTCATGCCAGAAGTCTTTTTGGTAGCTGTGATTGTACGGCTTTCAACCCGGCGTATCTACTCACTGCGCAGTTGAGCCGCCGGCCGCGGGCAATTGCCCCCTTCCCCGATCACACGCTCCTGAGCGAGTCAGGTGCGCCGCACCGCCTCCCGGCCGGGCGAGCAAGGGGTGCGCGTGTGGCTCAGCCGGTGTCTGGATCGCGAGCCAACCGCGAGCAGCGCTCTGCGGTTCGCTATACGGCCTGGCTCACTTTGGCTCACCTCGGGCGAAGTGAAGAAGAACGATGTGTTCATATTTCTGTAAAAGTGGCGTGTACGCGCCACTTTTACAGAAAGTGAGATACACCATCTGAAGAAGAAGGAGACGATCAAGTCGGAAAGCGACGCGGCCCCCTCCACGCCGCGCGAGCGCTGCGAACTTCCCTCGGGGCGACAACCACGGTTGGAGTACGAGGGCATTGTCACACAGCGGACCTGGTACTATAATTCTTGTAGCATATACAGGACCGAATCCAAAACGCAAGGATAGTTCTGTCGGTTGTTGCCCTTCTAAAAGCAATCCAATCCGGCGAGAAGGGATGTTCTGGTTTGAGCGAAGTGCGAGACTCTCAGTCTACGTTTGCACATACCGCCGAAGAAGAGTTCGGGCGACTGCTTGACTATTATGGAATTGAGTGGCAGTACGAACCGCACACGTTCCCTCTGGCCTGGGACAACGCAGGCAACGTTACCGAAGCCTTCGTCCCGGATTTCTACCTTCCCCAGCAGGATCTTTACATCGAGTTGACGACGTTGCGGCCGCGGCTCAACAGCCGCAAGAATCGCAAGATTCGACGCCTGAAAGAACTATATCCGGACGTGAACATCAAGCTTCTGAAACGGCGCGACTTGCGGGCACTCATGCTCAAATACGGCCTGGATCATGCGGCCGAAAAGATTCAAGGCTCAGAGGCGCAGAAGGGAGACACGTGAAGGCATTGCCGCTGGAAGCGTACGAAGACTATCGAGCGACTATTCGTGAGATCCTGATCTCATCCGAGCAAATCGAGCAGTGTGTCTCTGAGATCGGATGGGCCATCTCTCAGGACTACGCCGGGCGCATGCCGTTGTTGGTGGGCGTGCTCAAGGGAGTCGTCCCGTTCATGGCCGATCTCCTCAGAGCGATCACAATCGCAGTTGAGGTCGATTTCATGGCGATCTCCAGCTACTCGCCGGAGATGCGCCACCGCGGCGCCGTTCGGGTCGAGAAAGACCTGGAGACGTCCATCGCCGGTCGCCATGTTCTTTTCATCGAGGATGTGATCGATACCGGACTGACCTTAAACTATCTGTTACGCAATCTCCGCGCGCGTGAACCGGCGAGCCTGGAAGTCTGCACGCTTTTCAATAAGCCCCACCACCGCTTGATCGATATTCGGCTCAAATACAAGGGCTTCGATCTGCCCGATCGCTTTGTCGTCGGGTACGGCCTGGATTACCGCGAGAAGTACCGCAACCTCCCGTTTGTAGGACTCCTCGATCCGCAAGTACTGCAAGGTGGGACGAATAGTTGAGAAGCGACGCCCGGCATGGCGCAAAACGGTGCATTACACGTTCCGAAGTGCGACGCAGAGACGTCCCCGTGCACTACCACTCCAACCCGGGCGAAAAGAAAACGCGCGCCCAGCACGAGCAGGCGCGCGCTCCTCTCAAAAACGGGAGCCCCAACTAACCTTCCGGTTCTTCCACCGTTCCCCGAGCTTCCTCATCGAGCTGACTTGCCTGACGCTCATCAACTCAACGATCTGCTCGGTGGTCTCCCGCGGCTCCACTTTTCGAGCGTTCCACCTGTGTCTCTTCCGAAGAAGCTACACCTTATGGTACCCTGTCAAAGCTTCATCACCTTGGGAACCCGCTCGCTTTGGCCTCGTTCAATCCTCTTTGAGTGGTTAACCCACCCAGAGTCCCAAATCTGGCCTCTGCGCCAATGGAATCGCCTTCCAATTTGTTGGGGCTTCCCTCCCCTTCAGAAAGTGGCCTCTATGCGAAGCCTCTTCCCTCCAGGCACTTGTATCATACCTCACTTCGGACCCGATGTCAACATCCTCTATTTTGAATTTATAATGTGCGACATTTTATCGATATATTCCTTCATCATTGTGACGTTTTTTAACCGATTATAGGTACTGCACCGGCCAGCACCCGGAACCAGACGCTTGGCGATCCGCCGATGGTCCGCTAAAATTTATACCCTCCCCTCACGCTCAGGAGAACCTCATGGCCGTTGATTCGATCCAGACCTTACTCACCCATGCACCCGTGCAAGCCGCGCGTGAGCGCTTCGTGGCAAGCCGCGACGAGATCATCGAACACGCCATCACGATCCAGCAAATCCCGGCCCCCACAGGCGCCGAGGGTGAACGCGCCGCCTGGGTCTGTTCTCGGTTCGAGCAACTCTGCCTGGCGGACGTGAGGCGCGATGCGCTCGGCAATGTCTACGCTCGCCGGCCGGGCCGCGCCGGCCACCCGGCTGTCATCGTGGCCGCCCACCTGGACACGGTGTTCTCCGCCGAAACTGATTTGAGGGTGCGCCGCGACCGGGCCACCGGTCGAATCTACGGTCCGGGCCTGGGCGACAACAGCCTCGGCGTGGCTGGGCTCCTCGTGCTGGCCGAGGTGATGCAGGATCTCGCCATTCCCACGCCCGGCGATGTCTGGTTCGTGGCGGATGTCGGCGAGGAAGGCCTGGGAAATTTGCGTGGCATGTGCGCGGTCACCAACGCTCTCGGCGACCAGGTCAGCGCCGTCATTGCTGTGGAGGGCGGCGGCTTCGGCATGATCTGCCACCAGGGAATCGGCGTGCGCCGGCTGCGAATTGAGGTCCGGACCCCCGGTGGCCATGCCTGGTCGGATTTCGGCGTGCCGAGCGCGGTGCACACACTGCTGCGCCTGGGTGCGGCCCTGACGGAGATGCAGATCCCGCCCGCACCGATGACTACCTTCAATATCGGCATCATTTCGGGCGGTACCACCATCAACACGATCGCCCACGAGGCCCACCTGCTGCTCGATCTCCGGTCGGAGGCCACACCGGCCCTGAACGCGCTCGAGGAGCAAACCTACCGCATCGTGGCCGGGGCGCGCCGCCAGGCCGCCGATGGGGTAGAGATCGAAATCGAGCAGATCGGCAATCGCCCCAGCGGTCACATTCCCCGCGACCATGCGCTGACCCGCCTGGCCACGGCAGCGTTGGAAGCCGTGGAGATCCCCACCGATCAGATCGGGTACCGCTCCGGCAGTACCGATGCCAACATTCCCCTGAGCCGGGGAATCCCGGCCCTCTGCCTGGGCCTGACCGACACCTACAACGCCCACCGCACCGACGAATTCATCGAACCGACACGCCTGCCGCAAGGGCTCACTCAGTTGCTTCTCGTGGTCCTGGCTGCCGCGGGCGGCCTGATGGAAGAGTAGGTTGCTCAATTGGTTGCGGCGCGGCGCACCTCGCTTCCTGTGGAGCGCCAGGCGGCCAGGATGGCAGGTGCGTCGCACCTTCGCGGAAGGTCCCTCGACATCCTGGCGTGCGCCCGCTGCCGAACCCGGGCGCGTCGCACTTTGAGAATTGAACCGCCCTGCTCCCAACCGCTTCAGACCGTGACCCTTTAAGAAAGTGATAGAATCAGCGCGTATGCGAGAGAAAGAATCCCGCGAGCCATCAGCGGACAGGATGGTCGCCAGGCCCCACCCGGAATCCGTCATCCGCACGACCGGTGGGCGCATCGTGGATTTGAAGGTGCACCGCTGCCTGTGGAGCGGTACCTACCCCGCGAACTCGTTGCCTGCCATCGAGGAGTGCTACCGCGAGGCGGTCGCCCGAGTCGAGATCGACGTGTGTATGCTGCGCGACGCCGACTTCCTGGTAATCCACGATCTCGAGCGAGGCGACTCGACGAACGGGAGCGGACCTGTGGGCGACCGCACCCGTCGCGAGGCCCAGTCGCTGCGGATCCTGTGGGATGACCGGCTCTCCACTGAGCGCCCGCCCCTGTTCAGCGAGATGGCCGGGTTGATCCGCGAGCAGGCATCCCCCACGCTGATGGAGCTCGACCTGCAAGAGGTCCGGCCGATACCCTGGCCGCGTGTCGAAGAGCTGGTACGCCTCGTCGAGCCGGTGAAGGAGCGCGTCGTCTTCAACAGTCAGGCCGACTGGAACCTGCGCCGCCTGTTGCACGTGGACTCGACGCTTCCCATGGGCTTCGACCCTGCTGCGTACCTGGACTGGGTGCCAGAGGGATGGGAATCAGAAAGCGCGGGCCTGCCCCGTGGCGCCTATAACTACCTCGACGCACACTGGCTGGCCGCTGCGCGGCTTACGCCCGTGGCCGACTACCTGGCAGACCGGCTGGGTGGCATCCTGCGGCTGGTGCCCGGCGCCCGTGAGGTGCACTTCCGGCTGGCGGCTTTCGAGCGAATTCTGGACGATGGCGTGGCCAACGCCGCTGACCTCTTCCACCGCCACGGCATGTTGCTGGATGTCTGGACGCTTGACGCGGGCACGCCCCGCTGGCGGGAGCGCCTTGCCCGCGCGCTCACCGCCGGGGTAGATGTGGTCACCACCAATACCCCGCGCGCCCTCTCCGCCGCCGCCCGCGAGGACCTCTCCCACCACCCGGCCTCTGAAGCCTGAGTTTGCTCATCAGGCAGCAACAGGAGCGGTGAAGCGTGCTTCGGGTGCCCCACCCCTTTCAATTCACAGCCTTTCTCTCTTCGTTTCCGCGGTTCCTTGCCAGGAGAGCCGGTCTTAGTTGATGGTGACGGTGCTGCCGTTGGGGCCTTTGATCACGTCGATCCGCACGGGGAAGGCGTCCTTGAGCTCATCCAGGTGGGTGATGACCAGGATGCGCTCGAAGTCGTGCTGGACGGCCGTAATCGCTTCGACCAACCGCTCACGGCCCTGCGCGTCCTGGGTTCCAAAGCCCTCGTCCATCACCAGCGTTTGGAGCCGGGCCCCGGCCCGCCGTGCCAGGAGCTTGCTGAGCGCGATCCGCAATGCGAAATTGATGCGGAAGGCTTCACCCCCACTGAAAAGCTCGTAGGGACGCTCCCCCTGCTCGTCCGCAATGATGATGTCGAGGGTTTCGATGGGCGTATCGGTCGTTTTGCCCTCACGCTGAGTCTCGATCCGAACGCTCATGCGACCGTCGCTCATCCGCGCCAGCAGCGCGTTGGCCTCGTCCTCGATCTCGGGGATCGCCGTCTCGATCAGCATGGCCTGGATGCCACGCTTGCTGAAAGCGTACTGGAGCTGAGTGAAGATGGTGCGCTCCTCAGTCCAGGCGTCCAGCTCACGGAGCTTCTCGGGGAGCTTGGCGGCCTGCTGCTCGGCGAACTCAAGCCGCTGCCGGGCGGCACCCAGCCGCCGCTGAGCCTCGGTGGCCTGCCGCTGGAGATCGGTGACCAGGGCCAATTGTTCCTCGGCCTGGCGGGCCAGTTCGGCGCGCCGGGCGAGCATGTGGCGGAGGTCGGCGATCTCGGCCTGAATCTGGCCCAGGCGAGCCTGCCAGACGCCAACCTGCTGCTGGAGCGCCCCAACCATCGTCTGTTCGTCGTTACGGCGCTCGCGGGCGACGCAGAGTTCGTTGTGCTCGCCGTCGAAAGCCTGTAGCTCGCGCGCGCGCTGGCGAGCCTGCTCGTGCAGCGCGCGATTGTAGCCCAGCGCCGCGACGGTCTGATCCAACTGGGCCAGGCGCTCCTGGATATCGAGCGCGTAGTCTTTCGCAGCCAGGCGTTGATGGAGCGCCGCCGCGCTCTGCTCGGCACGCTCGAGGTCGAGCGCGGCCCGGCCGGCCTCGGTGAGGGCCTGCTCAAGACGCGCGACCTGGCCTTGCCAGTGACCGAGTTGGCGCAGCCGCCCCTCGGCCTCTTCAACGATACGCACGCGCCGGCTGATCTCGTCGCTCAGCGCCTGCATTCGGGCCCAGTTCTGGCGGTAGCGATTGCCGAGCTCAGTCCCCTCACGCTGCACGTCTTTGAGCACCTCATCCCGGTGCTCGGGCGAGAGCGGCTGGCGGCAGACCGGGCAGAGAACGCCCTCTTCATGCTCGAGCAGATCGAGACGCTCGCGCAGGCTGTTCATCAGTTCCTTCAAGTGGCTGTTTTCCTGGGCGCGGGCGGCGGACTCCTCTCGGGCCTGCTGGAGGTCGAGGAGTTGGCGCTGGTGCTCGCGCTGGAGACTCTCGAGGTGGGCCAGTTCGGCCTGCGCCTGCGTGAGGGCAGTGCGCATCTCATCCACTCGCAGGGCGCGCGGGCGCAGATCGGTGGCAGTCCGCTCAGCCACCTTCAACTCACTCTCGAGTTGGGCGCGCGCCGCGTCGAGCGCGCGTTGAACGGTGCCCTGCTCGCTCTGGAGCGCCATGAGTTGCTGGGTGACCTCGCCCCAATGCTCGAGCTCCCGCCTGGCGGCGAGTAACTGCTCGTAGCCGGCTTCGATGGCATCGGTGCGCACCAGGAGGTCATCGTAGCGCCGGATCCGCGCCTGGCGCTCAGCGATCCGGCGCTGGAGGTCGAGCATCTGGTGCTCGGCATCGGTGGCCTGACGCTCGGCCTCGGTCAACTGTTCGGCCTTCAAGTCAAGTTCGCGCTTGTGCTCGTAGAGCACACGCAGGCTGGTCTCCTCCGCCCGCAGCCGCTGGCCCAGCCCATTCGCCGCACTCTCGCTGGTAATAACGACCTGTTCGAGCTCGGGGATCGCCTCTGTCCAGCGCTTGATTTCCTCCAGTTCGTGCTCGACTGCCTCGCGTTCCTGCTCGGCTGCGCGCGCTTTCTCGCGAGCCCGCTCGGCGTACGTGTCGTAGATGGTTAGCCTCAGGATGTCCCCGAGGATCTGCTTGCGCTCAGCGGGCCGCCGGGTCGTGAACTCGTCGGCCCGCCCCTGGAGCAGGAACGCCGAGTTCACGAAGGTATCGTAGTCAAGCCGAAGGAGGTCGATGATCTTCTGCTGTGTCTCGCGGATGGCCGGCTCGCTCAAGGGCACAAAGAAGCTGTTGCGACGGACCTGCAACTCGAGCACCGAACTGCCGCGCCCCCTGGTGGAGCGCTTGCGGATGATGCGATAGCGGTCGCGGCCGAGGTCAAACTCGAAGTGGACCTCCATCTCGCTCTCGCCGCGACTGATCAGGTCATCGTCCCGCCTGGCGCGGGCCTTGCCCCACAGGGCCCAGGTCATGGCATCGAGCAACGCCGATTTGCCGTGGCCGTTATCGCCGGTCAGACAGGCCAGATGGATGCCGCTAAAATCAATCGCTCCATTGCTGCCGCGGTAGCTCATGAAGTTCCGAAGCTGGAGCTTGACGGGGACCATGCCCTACCTCGAAGAAAAGGCCGCCCGTGGCGACCTGGCAGGATAGCGCTCAGATCCGATGCGCAAGCCGCGCTGGCGGCGGGGAAGCAAAAGGGTGCAATGCGGCTGCTATTGTACCATGGCGAGAGGAGAAGAACAATCTTTCGACAGGCCAGAGGAGGCCACGCCAGGAGCGGTGGAAAGAAAGAGCGCTCCGGTGAGGAGCGCTCCGATAAGACGACCGGGTGTCCTAG
>DOUV01000925.1 GCA_003520455.1 Chloroflexota bacterium
CGCCCGGTGATATCGCGGAAGTAGACCGACAACCCAACCTCTGAGGGGTACGCGTGAACCTCGAACCACGTATCGAGCGGCGGATAAAACGCTTCAAATTCGACCTCGACCTGCTCCGCCATCGCCCTCTGGTACTCCCGCTGGAATGATGAGCCCACGGCTTCGGGAAACTCGTCCCACACGTTCTTGGCGCCAATTTGCGTCTCCGTCTTGCCTAACAGGCGCTCTGCTTCGCGGTTCACGTAGACGAACCGCCACTCGCAATCCAGCGCGAAAAAGGCGTCCGTGATGCTCTCGAAGATGGTGATGATCTCCTGGTTGGATTTTTGCAGGGCCTCCCCCGCGCGCCAGCGCTCAATGTACATTCCAATCATCTCGGCGGCCGTTCGCAGGAGCTGCACGTCCTCCTGACTCCACTCCCGTCGCCGCTGAACATCGTCGAAGCCGATGAAGCCGTACCAGTCGTTTCCGACGAAGACGGGGATGACCAGAATCGAGAGGATCTCCTGGGGCTCCAGAACGTCCTGCTCGCTCTGGGGGAGCGTCTTCACGAGCCCTCCGATGGCCCGCCGCTGCGATAACTCTTCCCGCCAACGACTGAAGCCACCGTTGTAGGGGAAGTGCTGCAGGAGCGGGTTATCGATCTGCGGCGTGACCCCGTCACCGCACGCCTCGAGCGTTTGCCGGACGCAGAGCCCATCCGCGGCGTCCTCAAAGTTCTCGAAGATGTACACCCGGCTGGCACCGGAGGCTTGCAGCAGATGGTGGAGGGCCTGAGTCAGGGCTTCATTGGGGGAGGCGGAGGTGAGCAGGGCCTGAGAGCAAGCGGCGAGGCCTGCTTCGTAGCGGAGGCGCGTGTCCAACACCTCTTCCGCCCGCTTGCGCTCAACCGCCATGGCGAGCACGTTGGCGACGGCCTGAAGGAAGTGGATGTCCTCGGTCGTGAACAGCCGCCGTCTCACGGAATCCGCGCCCAAAACGCCGAATGACCGCTCTTGCCCCTGGATGATGACGCTCACGCCGCAGGTCACCCCGTGGTCGCGGAGCAGCGGCGGTTGGCGAAAGCGCGTCTCGGTCTGCCAGTTCTCGATGATTACCGGATCACCCGAGAGCAGCGTGTAACCCGCCTGAGAGTCGGTGCCGGCCCTCACCGTCGTGTGGCCCATGGCCCCGGGCTCCCAGCCCACCCCGGCCCTCAGAATGAGTGCGTCGCCGTCGGGAAGGAGTTCCAACACTCTGCTATACTCGACCTCAAGGGTTTGGGCGACGCCGATGGCAACTTCGTTCATTAGTGTCGCGAGGTCGCTCCCGGCCAGAGCGCGTTGGCCCAACTCGGCGACTGTGGCCTGCTGGCGGACTCGCGCTCTGAGCTCGTCCTCCGCCCGCCTGCGCTCCTGCTCAGCGACCATCCGGCCGGTAACGTCCTGGAGGAGGATCAGAACGCGGGGTTTGGCGATGCGAGTGGGAAGCGCCGTAGCGGTTACTTCCACAAACTGCGATCCGCCGTCCGCAGTGGTTCTCCCGACAACCTCGGGGGGCGGCTGCTGGTCGGAGATGGCGCAACGGAGGGCGAGGTTGGCCACCGTCCCGCGTTCTGACTCGGGAAACAGGTGCGCCAGGGAGGCTCCCAGCAGTTGTTGCCCGCCCTGTTCCAGGATCGTTGCGGCCTTCGGATTCAAGGCCAGGATGAGCCCGTGCCCGTCGACCATCACCACTCCGATGGGAGCGGCGTCGAGCAATCGATCCACGTACTGCGCGGCCGGCAGTTGACGGGGGTTCGATTCTGCTACGGCCGCATTCACCGCTGCGATCGTAGCGCGCTCGCTGCGGCGCTGCCTGGTTCGGAGCACGGCTTCCCGCAGCTCCACCGCCAGAGCCTCGCCGTCCGCAACTGATCGGTAGATCACGTCGGATCCCAAGAACGGAGCGAACTGAACCGCCTGGCTGAGTTGCCGGTGGCGGCTCGGATCGCTCAGGATCAAGACCGCCAGGTCCTCGTCCACGATGTGGGCGCGTTGGGCAACTCGGACCGGCTCCTCCAGCTCCGCGCCCAGCACCAGCGCATCCACGTTGGTGCCGCCGTCCGCCAGCTGCGTGGCGAGTTGCTCCGGCCCCGGCACGTCTTCGAATGATAGGTCTGGGAGCAAACTCGCGTTCTGGCGGAGCAGCGCAGCTGTTTCCGG
This sequence comes from Chloroflexota bacterium, assembly GCA_003520455.1. Next base: position 2,184 of record DOUV01000925.1, read on the forward strand.
ATCTACACGGACCAGTACGATCATGCCCAGTGCCTCTCTCAGGTTGAGAATTGTCTCGAGGCCAGTCGAAGGCGCTCCCGGGATTCCTTTATGTGGGCAGCGCTGTGCCATCCGGGATCGTGGCACGCGAGACAGAGATTGCTGCTCACCAGCAAGCAATTCTACAAGAAAGGTTGGGCCCGCCCAAAAACCCGGAGTTTCCCTGTCCGCGCCTCTGCGAGTGAATGGAGGCCATGTGACACTCCGCACGGGCGACAAGCCCGGCGGCTTCTCAGGCAACGCATGAGCCATCGCTCTACGTTGGCGCCTGAAGGCTCCGTCCGAGCCCAAGAGGTGCACCGTGAAAGCTCTACAGGTTTTACGCGGCGGGAGTCTCGCTGCCGCAACCGGCAACCTATACGTTGGAAAGGTGCAGAAGACGGGCTCAACCCGTAACGAAAGAATAGCGCATGAGCGCGACAGAAACAACGTTTCAACACCGTCTTCGCGGCAGGTCAGGGCTGAAGCCTGTCGAGAAGCCCGCCTTTGCCCTGTGGGGCATCCCGTGGCGTCACCGTGGACGC
>DOUV01000431.1 GCA_003520455.1 Chloroflexota bacterium
AACGGCGCCCTCCACGCCCTCACCTGCCCCCACTGCGGCGAGCCCGCCGGCCAGGCCGACGCCCCGCTCCTACTCTGCCGCCCCGGGGTCAGCAGCGTTATTACCGGCGCCACCCGGGTGGCGCAGATTGAGGACAACGCCCGGGCAGCGAGCATCTCGCTGCCTGAGGACGTGGTCGAGCAGATCGAGGTGATTCTGGAGAACAGGCCGGAATAGCGGGAATCGGATCTCCCAATCGTCGCCTGCGCCGGGCCACGCGACGGTGGCACTCATGGCGAGCGCCGGGCCCGCTCCCTCTCGCGCGAACACGAGGGCGCTCCCGACAGCGGGAGCGTTTTCTGTCCCCCCAACCCGATTTGCAACCCTCGATCGGGCGCCCGCTCCGGTCCCCTCGCAATGGTCGCGAGGTGATCTTCGTACTCTATCCTTATCAACACGTACAGAAAGTCGCCGCGGAGCATGACAAAGAGCACTGCGCTTGAGTTTTGGCGGCGGTACGATAGAAGCAGCGACTTGTTTACCGGGCGTGGTCCGCCCGCGGGCAAGGTTGGTGGCGGTTGCCGGTTGAAAGTTGGACGCGTGAGCCTGTGCCGTTCCCCCCGAACCTGCCACCTCTTCCGGGAGAGGGAGCGGTACACAAGGAGGAGAACCCTTCGCAAGGCTCTTGAGTCCTGTTGGCGCTCGACGGCTGGCCGCTCACCCCGCTCGCTCCTCCGGCTCCCGCGCACCGGCAGGACACCGCCAGCAACCGAATCTCTCACAACGACGTGAGGAGGGGGTACCCATGCACGACAAACCGTGGCTCAAATTCTATGAACCCCACGTGCCCGAACAGATCGACTATCCCTCAACCGTGCTGCCCGCCGTGCTGGAGGAGACCGTCCGCAAGTACTCGGACAGGACGGCTATGCTGTTGAAGGGCACCAGGATGAGTTACCGGGCGTTCAACCAGGCGGTAGACCACTTCGCCGCGGCTCTGCAGGGGTTGGGTGTCAAAAAGGGTGATCGTGTCGCCATCCACCTTCCCAACTGTCCGCAGTTTCCCATCACGTACTATGCTGTCTTGCGGGCCGGGGCGATTGTCGTACCATGCAATCCACTCTACCAGGCCCACGAAATGACCCACCAACTCAACGACTCTGGCGCCGAGGTGATCGTGACCCTCAGCAATACCTATCCGCTCATCAGGCGGATCCGCGCCGCGACGTCTCTGCGGCAGGTGATCGTCGCTCAGATCAAGACCTACTTCCCGCCGGTTCTGAAGCTGCTCTTTACCGTGCTGCTCGAGAAGAAAAAGGGCCACAAGGTGAGCATTGCGGGCGATGCGAACACGTACTGGTTCAACCACCTCCTGGCGAGCGCGCCAGAGAAGCCGCAGCCGGTGGCGCTGAACCCAGAGGATACCGCGGTTCTGATGTACACGGGTGGCACGACGGGCGTTTCGAAAGGTGCGGAGCTGACGCACCGGAACATCCTGGTCAATACGTACCAATGCCAGGTCTGGCTCAACTCGGCCGAGGCCCAAGAGGTCATATTGACCCAGGTTCCTCTGTTCCATTCCTACGGGATGACGACGTGTCTGAACCTGAGTGTTCTCAACGCCTCCACGATGGTTCTCGTTCCCGATCCGCGCGATGTCGCCGATGTCCTGAAGACGATCGACACGTATCACCCCACTCTCTACCCGGGTGTGCCCGCCATCTACAACGCTATCATCAACCACCCCGACGTCAAGAAGTACGAACTCAGGTCGATCAAGGCCTGCATCAGCGGCGCCGCCGGCCTTCCGGTGGAGGTGCAGGAGCGCTTCCAAAATCTCACCGGGGCTCGGCTGGTGGAGGGCTACGGGCTGAGCGAGGCCTCGCCGGTCACCCACGCCAATCCCATCTTCGGTGAGAGCCGGACCGGCACCATCGGCGTGCCCTGGCCCGATACCGAAGTCAAGATCGTGGACTCGGAGACCGGCCGGGCGCTCGAGGGCGCCGGCGAGGTGGGTGAGCTCTGTGTGCGCGGGCCGCAAGTCATGCAGGGATACTGGCATATGCCCGCCGAGACGGCCAACACCTTGCAGCCCGATCCGGACGGTGGCGGCCCGTGGCTCCATACCGGCGACCTGGCCACGGTAGACGAGGATGGCTATTTCAGGATCGTGGATCGCAAGAAGGACATGATCCTGGGGGCCGGTGGCTACAACATCTACCCGCGCGAGATCGAAGACATGCTCTACACCCATCCGGCGGTGTTGGATGTTGCCGCGGTCGGTGTCCCGGTGGAGGGGAAAGGCGAGCGGATCAAAGTCTTCATCGTGCTGAAGCCGGACGAGACGGCCACCGAGGGCCAAATCATCGCGTTCTGCAAAGACAACCTCGCCCCTTACAAAGTGCCGAGGTTCGTCGAGTTCCGCAGCGAGTTGCCGAAGACGATCACGGGGAAGACCCTGCGCCGCGCGCTGTTGGAAGAGGAGCTTGCGAAGCGCCTGGCAGCGGAACCGGGGGAGCCGGTCCTTGCGCGATAGGCCATTGGAGCGATGACGTCTCTCACTTTCTGTAAAAGTGGCGCGTACGCGCCACTTTTACAGAAATATAAAGATCCTGGTGGCGAAATCGCTT
>DOUV01000123.1 GCA_003520455.1 Chloroflexota bacterium
AGACGATTTCGCCACCAGGATCAACTCCTATCAAACGCCAACTCTCCCACGTATTCTATTCCAGAGGACGGCAACCGGAAAGCCGCGAAGGTATTTTGCCCGCTACGAGGGCTCGTTCCCGCGCGGGCGTGGCGCGAGCTCTTCGCCCCCACCGACTGCACGACACCCTTGGGCACGTATTGTGCTCGGTACGAAGTTGATGAAAGGAGGAATTCAATATGGCTGAGGCTGAACTTCTGAATCGAATCCGAGCCGCTGTGCATCCCGTGACCGGGACAGCGAGCGAGCTCGACCGTGTGATGGAGCTTGTCGGCGATGCCCGCGTGTTGCTCCTGGGTGAGGCCACCCACGGCACAGCCGAGTTCTACCGCGAGCGAGCCCACATCACCGAGCGGCTCGTCCGTGAGAAAGGATTCACGATTGTTGCCGTCGAGGCCGACTGGCCCGACGCCTACCGCGTGAACCGCTATGTTCGGGGCGCTGCGGAGAGTGCCGGCGAGTCGCTGAGCGACTTCGAGCGCTTCCCGATCTGGATGTGGCGCAACCGCGAGGTGTTAGACTTCATCCGGCGGCTACGGAACTATAACGATAGTCAAAACGATCCTGCCCGCAAAGCCGGATTTTACGGCCTGGATCTCTACAGCCTCTTCAGCTCGATGGCCGCGGTGATCGACTTTTTGGAGGAGATCGATCCCGAGGCCGCCACAGCGGCGCGCTACCGCTACTCCTGCTTCGACATGTACGCCGACGAGGCCCAGGTGTACGGCTACATGGTGACCGCCGGACTGATCGAGGCGTGCGAGGAGCAGGCGGTTCAGCAACTCCTCGAGCTGCGACGCAACCGCGCAGAGTACACCCGGTTCGTGCCGGAGGATGAAGTCTTTTACGCGGAGCAAAACGCCCTGGTCGCCAAGAATGCCGAACAGTACTACCGCACAATGTACCGCGGCGGTGCAGCCTCCTGGAACCTGCGCGACCGCCATATGGTCGAGACGCTCCAGGAACTCTTGAACTACTTCGGCCCTGACGCCAAAGCGGTCGTATGGGAGCACAACTCTCATATCGGCGACGCCCGCGCCACCAGCATGAGCGACCGCGGCGAGTTGAACGTGGGCCAACTGGTGCGCCAGCGCTTCGGCGACCAGGCCGTGCTGATCGGTTTCGGAACCTACACGGGGACCGTTACGGCAGCCTCCGGGTGGGACGCTCCGCCGGAGCGCAAGGTCGTCCGGCCGGCGCTGCCAAACAGTTGGGAGCTGCTCTTCCACCAGACCGGCGTGCCGAAATTCTTCCTGCCGCTGCGCGATCTCGCCGACCCACAGTTGGCGAACTTCGTGGAAACGAGGCGGCTGGAACGGGCGATCGGGGTGCTCTACCTGCCCGAGACCGAGCGGATCAGCCACTATTTCTCCGCGCGCCTCCGGCCCCAGTTCGATGGCTACCTCTGGTTCGACCGTACCGAGGCCGTCGCGCCGCTCGAGCACTTCCCCGAGTGGGAGGAGGTCGAGGAGGTGCCGGAGACCTACCCGTTTGGGCTCTAAATGCTTTCGCTTCCATTGGAAAGGATGGCGGAACGGAGTCGGTTCCTCAACATCGCGGCCGCTGAAGGGATCGAACTGCGGGCGGCCGAGCGCATCAACCACTCCTGCCATTGCTCCGGCATGAAGGCGTCAAACGAATCTACATGCAGGTGCTGAGATCGCGGAAGAGTCGGAGATAGTCGCGCAGGTAGCGAGTCAACAGGAAATGCTTCCGGACGTGCTCGCGGCCGGCACGACCCATCGCGTCCGCCTTCGACGGGTGTTGCAGCAAATCGATAACGACTTCCGCCGTTTCCGGCATACTGTTGACCAGGTATCCGCTGACGCCGTGGACAATCTGCAGAGGGATCCCCCCAACGTTCCCGCCAATCACCGGCTTGCCCTTCCAAAGAGCCTCGGTCACCACCAGGCCGAAGCCTTCACGGGTACTCTTCTGTACGATCACGTGACTGTGCGTCTGGAAGGCGTTGACCTCGCGGGCTCCGGCCCCGTTGAAGTTGTGCCGGATACAAACGTCAGGATCCTCGCCCGCCCGCCGGCAGGTCTTCTCCAGATAGTTCCACCCCTCAGGATCGTCGCTGGCCATCGAGCCGACCAGGGCCAGTTGGATCTCAGGCAGCACCTGCTTGACCTGTTTATAGGTATCGATTACGCCAAGCGGATCTTTCCAGGGATCGAAGCGCGAGATCTGGCTGATCAGGGGGCGGTCGGGGTCAACCCCCAATCTGCGCACGATGTCGGCCGCCTCAGCCAGGTCCATTGGGAGGTTCTTGGGACTGAGAGGGTCGATCGTCGGCGGGATGATGGCCAGCTTCTCGAACTCACATCCCGGCCCGACGTACTCTCGCATCGTGAAGATCCCGGTCTCGTAGAGCTGTAGATAGGGAACCAGGAAGTCCCAGTACTCGCGGTTCGGCTGGCTGGTATCAATGTGACAGCGCCAGATCCAGTGCCGAGCCGGACGGCCACGGGTCAGTTGACAGAGACCGGCAGGCTGGGGATCGTGAATCACGGCGAAATCCCAAAGCCCGTTGCCTGGCCCCTCGAACTTCTTCGCATTGAGCTGGTTGTAGCGGATCCAGGTCGCCTTCATCTCCTGCGTCAGCGGAATATCCATGCCTTGCAGCCCATTGTGAAAGGCTTTGGTCACATTGAAGAACTCGTTGCTGCCCTCGATAACCTGCCAATGGGCGTCGAGACCGACGTCGCGCATCAGTGGAACCAGCGCCTGCAAAATCTCGGCCACACCGCCGCCGTAGTCGGTGGCGTTGACGTGGACCACCCGGGACCCCTTCAGGGGCTCGGCCAGGTCGAGAATTTCCTCGATCACCTCACTTTCCACGATGGGACGATAGTCCTCCAGATGTTTGACCGCGATTTCGACTTGCCGTAACATCGTTATCCCCTGTGAACAATTGGCCGCGATCCCTACATGGCTCTTGCATTCAGGGCAACTGAACCTCCCGGGAACGCGGCTATGCCTGCATGAAGCAGCAATCATGCCACGACTGCTCACAGCCCGTTCGCTGGGGGCCGGTAGCCCGCTTCTGTCTGCACCCTGAAAAGGCGTCAGACTTCCGAAGTCTGGTGGGGATCGTGCTGGCCCAACGCGCGCTCCGACGACAGTGACCGAGGCAGGCACCAGCAGCAAACAAGACTTCGGAAGTCTTGTCTCTCCCCCCGCGGGATTCCTTGACCGGCGCTCTAGCGCTGGTCAGACCGCGGGCAGCGCCTTTACGGATGCCGGACCGGCCGGCGCTGCTGCCTCATAGGGCGATGTGCGGCAGTCCGTTCGAGGATCTCGAGTTCAGGCGGAACGGGAGCGGAGAGCGCCAGCACGATCGTACGCTGTTGAAGCGCACCGGCGATCGCGGGTGACCGCTGACGCCGCTGCAAGCGACCCGGGTGCTAACGAGCGGCAGGGACAGCAGAAGCAGACCGCCGCAGAGAGGCAGCGATGATCATCGGGGTCACAACATTCAAACCTGCAACCGGCTACGTGTCCAACTGCTCTTTCACCTTCAGCGCCAGTGCCTCATTCATGCCCTTGACGCTGGCAATCTCCTCGATACTTGCCTTGCGGACGGCATCGAGCGAGCCAAAGTGGCGCAGCAGCGCGGTGCGGCGCTTAGGGCCAATGCCTGTCACCGTTTCGAGCTGCGAGGCGAGCCCCTTCTTGACGCGCAGCGTGCGGTGATAGGTGACGCCGAAGCGGTGGGCTTCGTCGCGGGCGCGCTGGAGCAACTGCAGCGCGGGCGAATTCTTCTCGAGGACAATCGGCTCTTTGACGCCCGGCTGGAAAATCTCTTCCTCGCGCTTGGCCAGGCCGATGACCGGCACCACCTCGAACAGATCGAACTCCTTGAGCACCTCGACCGCGGCATTCAACTGCCCCTTGCCACCGTCAATCACCAGGAGATCGGGGAGGATCGCCCATTTGTCGCCGCCCGGCTTGCGTTGGGCCTCACGCCAATTCGCGAAGCGCCGGTGGACGATCTCGAACATATTGGCGAAATCGTCGTTCTGGTCGTTGCGGAGCTTGAACTTGCGGTAGTCGCTTTTGCGCGGAACCCCCTTCTCGAAGACCACCATCGCGCCCACGACGTTGGTTCCCTGGGTGTGGCTGATGTCGTAGCACTCGATTCGCACCGGCGGCCCGGCGAGGCTCAGCGCCTGCTGGAGTTGGTCGATGGCGCCGGTGTGGCGGTTCTCGTCGGCCGCCCACTGCGCCTTGAGATTGGCGAGCGTCTCGGCCGCACTCTCCGCCGCCATCTGGAGGAGCTGGGCATCGGTGCCGTCGTTGCGAGGAACCCGCAGTACGACATCCGCACCGCGTTTGGATCGCAGCCACTGCCGCAAGATGATCGCTTCGTCGACTTCCTCGGGGAGCAGGATCTCGGGCGGCACCATCGGGGCGCCGTCGTAAAACTGTTGGAGGAAGGAGCCCATCACCTCAGGATCGGCCTCATCCTCGGTTCCTTCCAGCACGAAATACTCGCGGCCGATCAGCTTGCCATCGCGGATGAAGAAGACCTGCACGCAGGCGTCGCCGTCGGCTCGCGCGAAGGCGATCACATCCTGGTCGCCGCCGGCAGCGTTGACGACCTTTTGATGCTCGCTGATCTTCTCCAGCGCCTGAAGCTGGTCACGCAGCGCGGCCGCGCGCTCGAATTCCAGGTTCTCGGCCGCGACCACCATCTCGGTGCGAATCTCCTCCAGCACCGGCTCGCGCTCGCCCTCCAGGAAGTCCATCAGCCCCTGGACGATCTCGCGATACTTCTCCTTCGAGACTGCCCCGATGCACGGTCCGCTGCAAAGATTGATGTGGTAGTAGAGGCAGGCCCGGTCATCCTGACCGGTAATCGTGCGATTGCAGGTGAGGTACGGGAAGCGCTTGCGCAGCAGGTCCAGCGTCTGACGCACCGCCCAGACGCTGGTGTACGGGCCGAAATAGCGGCTCCCATCGCGCGTCATCTGGCGGGTCGGGAAGACCTTGGGGAAGTCCTCCGACCAGGTGACTTTAATGTAGGGATAACTCTTGTCGTCCTTGAGGCGCACGTTGTAGCGCGGCTTGTACTGCTTGATGAGGTTGTTCTCAAGCAGCAGCGCCTCGAGCTCCGATTCGGTCGGAATGACATCAATCGTCTCGACCTGGCCGGTCAGCCGCCGAATCTTGGGAACGCGCTGGCTCTGGGGGTTCCAATAGCTGCGGACGCGGTTCCGCAGGTTGATGGCCTTCCCCACATAGAGCACGACGCCCCGGCGCTCTTTCATCTGATAGACGCCGGGACGCGAGGGGAGAGTATCGAGTTGTTCTTTGATATGGGGCGGGATAGTCTCGCTCACGTCCATTGCTTGCCTGTTTACAACCCAGATCTCTCGAAATTATCGTCGGCCGCTCCTCGTCGTTGTCCCAAACGCGCTCGAGCGATGCGGGCCTCACGTCCCGTAAAAGTGCCGCGTGCGCGCCACTCTCACAGAACCAGAAAGACGTTGTTGACGAAATCGGGGTCAGGGGCGGCGCAACACTCCAATAAGAAAAAGTGTTCCAACATTGTACCCTGCATGTCTACCCCAGTCAACGCTGAAAAACGGCCGGGGTAGGGCAATCGCATCTTGACCAATTTTAGAGCGAAAGTGGGGCACGGGTGGCAGTCCGTCCCTCTTTGAGTTGCTCTCCGAGCCGGATTATCCTCTCTGGTGGTTCCTCAGTGGGGAAAAGCTCGGCGAAATTGGGCTCATGCGATTGCCCTGACGGCCGGGGTAGGGCTGTGTCAACGTCCTAACCCTGTCACCCCTTCGTTCCACTCAGGGCAGGCTCTGAGCGGAGTCCTGAGCGGAGCGAAGGATCTGGAGCGAAGGGTCTCCCGCGCC
>DOUV01000935.1 GCA_003520455.1 Chloroflexota bacterium
CAAATTCCTGGGTCCATTATAGACAAGGCACTCCAGCAGACGGCTCTACGCGACGGAAAACTCTACTACGTTTCGGCTTGTTCTGCGCGCCTGACGCCGGCCGTTGGGCAGCCGCCCATCAAGCCCGATTGCGCCAGTTAGCATTCGCGTGCGCGCCATCACACTCCGGCACGGCACCCTCGGTTGAAATAGCCGGTCGCCCATGGTACCCTGTTCTCTATCAGAGGGCGGGCAAGGGCGGAGTCGGATGGACTTGTGCTTTGAATGGGATGAATAACGTGATAGCTAAGCAGCCGGACGATACCGACGACATGCTGCCAGCGTATGATTCTTCCGGTTTGAAACTAGGTGGCGACCCAACGGTCTCCCGATCTATCAGGGCGGCGCGGCTGATGCGGAGCGTTGAGCGGCCACCATCACGCACTCTCACTGCGAGAGCGCACGATACGTCCCGGTCACGACCTCGCTCGCGAAATATCTGACCGCGCCATGTGCGTTCTATCTGTGCTATCATACAGCAGGCACCTGACAGGAGGCCATAATGGTTCAGCCCAATGTGATTCGTCGCGATCGTGAGATCTTGGGGGGAACACCGGTCTTTGCCGGCACACGCGTTCCGGTTCAGACCCTGCTGGACTATCTGGAAGGCGGTCAATCGCTGCAAGAGTTCCTGGACGACTTTCCGACAGTGGAACGTGACCAGGCGATTGCAGTTCTCGAACAGCTCAAGCACATCTTACTCACCCAGTCGGGATGAACGTGCTTCTTGACGAGTGCTTGCCCCGCAAACTGAAATACGACCTGCCAGGGCATACTGTCTCGACCGTGCCAGAAATGGGCTGGGCGGGAACGAAGAACAGTGCACTGTTGCGGCTAGCTGAGATCACCTTCGAGGTCTTTATCACGGCCGATCAGAATGTGGAATATCAACAGAGCCTCCGCTCGACGGTGCTGGGAATTGTGGTGCTCGTAGCGTCCAACAATCGGCTGGAGACACTACGACCGCTGATGCCAAAAGTTGCACTGGCGTTGCTAACAATCCAGCCTGGCGATCTTATTCACATCACCCCGTAAGAGGCCGTTTACCGCCTCCGAATCATAAACGCGCCCGCGTGGCCGTCCAACAACAGGTTGTAGCTCGCCGCCTTGCGCATGCATGATCGGAGCTTTGTTACAGACCCTTGCGAGAGAAAGCCTACGGCTCCTTGCAAATTTCCAATTTAACCTGACAATCGCTGTCCAGCGCCGAGCGAGGAGCCGGGCGATTGAAATCACGGCTGGGGCCTCCGGCCGGGCGTGCCCCGCCGGGCACACGGCGGGACAGAGTCGATTGGAAAAGGCCAAGCGCAACTTAAGAACGATTGCAATTGTGCGGGAAGGGCTATAACCAGTCGGCTTCAGCCGACTTTGGCTATCAGCCCTGGAATGAATTCCAGGGCGGCCGGGCGGTTGCTCCGGGCATATGCTCGGTGTGTCAGATTCATTTGGAAAAGGGCAACTAGCCGTGGGAGCCCCGGCGGGGCTCCCACGGGTGAGTGTCCCGCACCTGGGCGCCCCCGGCGGGGGGGAAGCCCTGGGCTTTCTCTCGCGAGGGTCTGTAAAGATTGATAGAAGCTATTTGTGCCAGAGCGTGCTATAATCAGCCCATGACATGGACAGATTTTGTTGAACGAAGAGGGAAAATCAGCGAGTTGGATCGCTCGTTTGATCTGCGCTTTTGGCAGGCGCAACCTCCAGAGGCGCGCTTCAACGCGGCTTGGGACCTGATTGTGCATTACGCCAGAGTGAAAGGCCTCGATGTTCGTCAACTCCGACTTCACCGATCTGTTGAGACTTTTCGACGACAACGGGGTTAGATATCTGGTGATCGGCGGATATGCAGTGATCCAATACGCCGAGCCCCGTTTTACCAAAGACCTCGGTCTGTGGATCAGCACAGATACATCGAATGCTGCTGCGGTTTACAAAGCGCTGCGCGAATTTGGCGCTCCTCTTGCCAATTTAACGGAAGCCGACTTCCCGAAGAAGGCTATTTCTATCAGATGGGAGTTCCGCCGGTATGGGTGGACGTCCTGATGGGAATTCCCGGTTTGCAATTTGAAGATGCGTGGGATCGTCGAGTTGAAGTCGACTTTGATGGCCTCCCGGTTTATTTTATCTCACGTCGAGACCTCATTATTTCCAAACTTGCTTCGGGTCGTCCGCAAGACCTGATTGATGCTGATCTGTTGTCCCAATTCGACGATCATTGACGATCGTCAACTCTGCTTTCATGCGTCGCCGCCCGACAACACGTGCAGCCGACCGGGGAATGAGCCTGGCCGGTCAGCCACGTTGACTGCCGCCGGCGTTGGTATCTTCAATCGGCGGGGTCGGGGTTGTAGTCGTTGGCTTCGGAGCCCGAACACCCCGGCCCTTCACACGCTCGCGCGATACAGACGTGATCGAGGGTCTTGACCGGCAGGCGCTGGTCCCACTCCTGAGCGGGCCGTCCGATCATCTCCCAGGTCTCCTTTCGGCGGCGGGCGCTTCGCCCCCATCCTGAAGGTAGCTGCCATATGGCCCCACTATACTCCGCCGGCCCATAAAGTCCGTACTCCCATTGAATGCTATAATCACACTGCAGGCGGATCTTCTTCTCTCCATGATGCAAAGGAGCGTGATATGGTGGAGTCTGTGCCTTCTTCGGCGAGCGTTCCCTCCGCTCTCTGGGTCGCGGCTGGTGAAGACCGATTCGGTGAGCATCGAGGACTCGGGGTAAGCACGATTGCCTTCAAGGTTGTCCCGCACGACAGCAGCGGTCTCTTCATCCTCGAGAACACATTCCACGCAAAAGGCGGCCCGGCGCGGCACCTGCATTACGATCAGGACGAGTGGTTCTACGCGCTCGAAGGCGAGTTTCTCATCGAGGTCGGTCAGGAACGGTTACGACTCCACCCTGGCGATTCGCTCCTTGCACCACGCCAGGTGCCCCACGTTTGGGCGTATGTTGGTGAAACTCGGGGCAGGATCCTTATCACATTTATGCCGGCGGGCAAAATGGTAGCGTTCTTTCGTGAAGTGACGAAGGCGAATGCGATGCCGCCCCAGGATCCGGAACTGTGGCGTGCCCACGGTATGGAACTCGTTGGACCGCCGTTGCCGGTCACGTAAGGCACGCACCACCGCCGGCTGTGTTTTCTCTCGATCTATCCGTGGAGGCGCCCGCTGAACGGCAAGCCGTTGAGCCGCCACGACTACAAGTGAGAGCAAGACAGACCCGGGCGCGAAACGGCCGGAGTTTTTGATCAGCCATGAATGACGAGCGATGTCCAGAGTGCGGTGCCTTCGTCAGTGGCGGCCTGGTCGGATGCCGGGCCGTCTGGGATGAAATCGCTGTTCTGGCCTATAGCCACCCGACGTATGCCGCGACGCGCGACCTGGCATTCGACGCCTACTGCATGCAACACCCGGAACAGTACGGGCGCTCAGCGAAGTCCTATGCCGCTCACCTGACCCGGCTCTGCTGTGGCCTCGAACACAGCGCTGACCCTGCTATCTACGCTGCGATCCGACAATGGTTGGACGGCGTCAAGGTCGAGATTGAGAAACCACCCCTTCTCAGCGAGCGTGGGCATCTCACCGTATTGGACGTGCGCGCCGCACGCACCCCGGCGGAGCACACACGACTCGTGCACGAATGGGCGGGGACTGTTTGGGAAGCCTACCGTGAGCAACACGCGCTTGCGCGCAACTGGATTCGGGCCGCGCTTGCCGCTCCCAGGAAGGTGCGCACAAAGCAACGCCGCCCATGAGAGCCCACAAAGGCAGCCCGATATGGTATGCCCCCGACCGCGACGCCACCGGCGCCGCGAAACTCGAAATCCGTGAGGCGACTGCAGTGCCGTGCGTGACACCCCAATGTTCTTCCAGAGAAGGAGGTGCTCTTGAACGTCGACGAGCAGAAGATCCTGCAACTCCTGGACAGGTGGCGCAGAGCGACGACAGAGGGTGATCTGGACACGGTCCTGGCGCTCATGGCGGACGACGCCCTCTTCCTGACCCCCGGCAATCCGCCTATGACCAGGGCAGAGTTCGCGGCTGGCGCCCGGCGTATGTCCGGTCGCATGCGCATCGAGCCTTCTCAGGAAGTCAAAGAGATCTACGTGGCCGGGGACCTCGCCTATGTATGGTCGCATATCTCAGTCCTCGTGACCTCATCTGAGAGTGCACACAAGACTCACCGGTCCGGGCATGTTCTCACAATCTTTCGCAAGACACCTTCTGGCGAATGGGTGCTCTCCCGCGATGCAAATCTAATGGCACCCAGTACGCCCGAGGAAGCCTGATCTGGCCGGCGGTGGCCTGCCGCCGACCCCTTCGTTGCATCGGACCCGGCCTCGCGTTCTCAGACCGGCTGCGGGCCGGGCTCACCGTTCGCGGGTCCGGGGGCCCTCACCACCTGGCCGGGCCGCCGGGGTTCGTGGCAAGCGAACAAGCGCATGCGCCTGGCCGCAGTCTGCAATCCGGGCTGCGCCCAAACGCGGGGTACTCGCGCTCCCGGCAGAGAATGGGCTGCCCTTGGGCGTCCACGAGAAGAGAGTCTCAGTTGTGGAGGGGTGAAATGCCCGAGATTCGACGTGACTCTGGCCTGGCAGCTATCAACAATGCTCTCATCTATTACGAGATTGCGGGTGAGGGACAACCTTTGGTGATGATTCACGCCGGTGTGGCCGACAGCCGTCAGTGGAATAACGAGTTTGCGTATTTCACGAATCGCTACCGTGTTCTCCGCTACGATATGCGCGGCTATGGCAAGAGCGAACCCGTCGCCGGTGAGTTCAGCCATCTCCAGGATCTGACCGCACTGCTTGATCACCTGCAGCTTGATCAACCCCTCGTCCTCATGGGCTGTTCAATGGGTGGCGGTTTGGCAATGGATTTTGCGTTGACGTACCCGGCAAACGTAAAGGCATTGATCATGGTTGACGCCGGTCCGACAGGCCTGGAATTGGATGTGCCGGGGCCCGCCGGGTTCGAGGAAGCAGAGCAGGCTTACAACGCGGGTGATCTCGATCTGGTGGCTGAGATTGAGACACAAATCTGGTTCGATGGCATGGGGCGAACTCCCATGCAGGTGAACCAGGCAATGCGCCAACTGGCCTACGAAATGAATCGCAATGCGCTATCCCATGAAGCGAAACGGCTCGGAAAACGTCTGCCCAATAGCCAGGTTCCAGCCGTAGAGCGCTTGAGTGAGCTCCATGTGCCGGTGCTCGTCATCGTGGGTGCTCACGACACGCCCTACATGCTGGCGGCAGCGAGCTACATGGTGGAGAAGATACCATCTGCTCGAAAGGAGATCATCGAAGACGCAGCCCACCTGCCCAATATGGATCACCCCGTCGAATTTCAGAGAATTGTCACGGAATTTCTGGACGCACTCCCATCGTAGAAGTTGAACCGGCCGTCCACCCAGGCTGCACCGTGTGGGCGTCTGGCAACTCGGCGGAACGGACCCGCCTGGCTGGGCCAGGTGGGATGCTCGAACGCGATCTGCTCAAGAGCAACGCCGGACGGCAGATCATCGATGAGGGATTGCGCCTGTGCCAGGACCTCGGCATGGACGCGCTGGGCCGGCGGATTCTCAGCCCGGCGCTAGCCAGGCCGGGTCGAGGTCCCGTTCAGAGGGCACGTGTCGCCGGTCTCACCCGTCGCGAGTTGGAGGTCCTGCGCCTGGTCGCCCAAGGCCGGACGAACCGCGATATCGCCGAGACGCTCGTCCTGAGCGAGACGACGGTCGCACGGCACCTCACCAACATCTTCACCAAGATAGGCGTCGAGAACCGCGCCCGCGCCATGGCCTTTGCGCCACGGTCTGGCCTGACCGTCGCCGACCCCACGATGAGGCGTCGATGCCGCTCTTTGAGCTGACCTGCCAGCTTGCCACGCTCCAGCCGCCCCCCAGAGATGCAACAGCTGTTCGCCGCTCTCCTTCACAATCAGGAGCAAACCAACCGGTTCTTCGGCACCGTGACCGGGACAGTGGAGATCGCAGAATTCTAGGCATCGGAGAATCTGGCGAGACTCATGGGCACCCCAGCCCAAAGCACAGTTGCCTAGCAATTTTCAATAACCACTCACTCGACTTTGGCAGTGATATCAAGTGCGTGTTGGTCATTTCCAGCGAGATTGATTACCATCGGGACGTTCATCGCAGGCAGCACGCGCCTCGACAGCTCGCGTTGGCCCGTTGAAGTCTCGTATCAAGAGCGCCCCAGGGAAGGACGGGCTCGTGACCGAGGCGGGGCCTGACGGCAGGGAACCGGGCCCGGCGGCTGAGCCGCCGGCCAACCGGGCTGGAGATCGTTCGCCGGCGAGAACAGGCTCGTGGCGAAGCACGATCAGCTGGACCCGCCCGGTCCTGGTGCATGGCGATCTCGCGGCCGGGCACATCCTCTAGGACACCGCGGCTCAGGCGGTGACAGGCATCATCGACTGGAGCGAAATCGCCCTCAGCGACCGCTCGGTCGACCTGGCCGCCTTGTTCCACTGGGGCGGCCGGCCCTTCGTGGATGCCGTCCTGTCGACGTATGATGGTTCGGTGGATGAAACCGCTCTGCGCCGAGCGCAATTCCTGGCGGCCTGCAAGGGTGTCGGTGACGTCACGTTCGGTCTCGAAACGGGTCGACACGAGTACATCGTAGCTGGCATTCGGGCACTCACCCTCTGCATCGGCTAGTAAAAGCCTTCGGGACGCGCGGTCTGACCGGCCGCTGCGGCCGACGAGCGGCGCGTCTGCGGCGGGCGGAGTCGATTCCCGGCAATCGTGAGCGCCGCTCGCGGCTGAGGGGCAGGG
>DOUV01000748.1:0-232 GCA_003520455.1 Chloroflexota bacterium
CCGGCGTGCGGGACGGCGGCCAGGCGATCGAGGTGCCAGCGCTCCAGCGGAAGCGTCGCCAGATGATAGAGCATCGCCGCCACCTGGCGGAGGTGACCTCGCCTCAGAGTCGCCGGCTGGCGCATGGTCCGGCGAAGCTCGTCGCGCGACTTGCGCGCCCGAAACTCCTTGTGCAGAACGGTGTGCAGCTTGCGGTAGAAGGCGGTGGTAAACGGTCCGCGGTAGAGCATCG
>DOUV01000748.1:288-4203 GCA_003520455.1 Chloroflexota bacterium
CAGATCGTTGGAGTCGTACCAGTTCTGCTTGAGGCCCAGTTCAGCTTTAACGTTCTCGAAGAACCGGGTGCCCGGCAGCGGGTAAGAGACCGACATCCCGACGTCGTCGGGCTGGCAATCGCGCACCATCTGCAGCGTCTTCTCGATATCCTCGCGTGTTTCCCCAGGATAGCCGAACTGGAGGAAGAAGCCAACCTTGATCCCGGCCTCGTGCAACCGGCGCGCGGCCGCGTAGATCTGCTCGACCGTCGTTCCCTTCTCCATCGCGTCCAGGATCTTCTGCGACCCGGACTCGGCACCCACCCAGACGGATTGGCAGCCGGCGCGCTTCAAGGCGTCAATCGTATCGCCGCGCAGCAGCAGGTCAACCCGGCTGAGGCTCTTGAACGGGAGGCGCGCGCCGTTCTTCTCGACCAGGTCGGCGAAGGTCTGGATCCACCCCGGCTTGAGCCCCATGATGTCGTCGGCGAACCAGATGTNNATGCCCATGATGTCATCCATGAACCAGATGTGGTCGGGGTTGAAGTGGTCCTTGAGCCACCCCATCTCGCCGACCACGTTCTCCGGGCTGCGGACGTTGTAACGCTGGCCCCAGATCGGCTTGGCGCACCAGTTGCATTGGTAGGGGCAGCCGCGCGTCGTCACCATATTCATCGAGTAAGAACCGTGGCGCTCGCGCCACATCCGTTGGTAGTGCCCGATGTCCACCAAATCCCAGGCCGGGAAGGGGAGTGCGTCGAGGTCACGGATGTCGGGACGACGACCCGTGTTGAAGGTTGGAAGATCGGAAGGGTGGAGGTTGAAAGTTGAAGGTCGGGTGGCGGGAGAGGAATCTTCAACCTGCCACCCCGAACCAGCAACTGGAAAGGTCAGGCCGAGGACCTCGTGGACCGGGCGCGAACTGCGCCCGGTGAGCGAGTCGAGCAATTCGCCCAGCGTGATCTCGCCCTCCCCCACCAGGATATAGTCGGCCCCCTGAGCGAGGTACTCGGCGGCATGGTCGGTCGCATCGGCGCCCGAGACGATGACCGTGCAGCCCCGCTCCCGGGCCATCGCACTCATGGTGAAGGCGGCCTGGCGCATGCGGAGCAGGCACATCTTGCTCAAGTAGTTGAAGTTATCCTCGAAGATGACCGCGAACTGCGGCCGGTGTTGATCCAGTGCCGCCGCCCACGCCACCTCCGACTCCGCGAGCATGGCATCGAAAAGAGCGACGTCGTACCCCTTGCTGCGCACGTAGGCGGCTGCATAGAGCGTGCCCAGCGGCGGATACGGTTGCATCGCAGCCCAGAGCTTGGGATCGAAGCGGAGATAATAGGACTGGCCAAAAAGAACTGTGCTCATCTGGCGACTTTCTCCGGGAGAATAGATAGGGCTTCACTCGACGACGAGAAAACGAATGAATTCCATCCTGTCATCCCTTCATCCGCTGATCCCTTGTACCCGTAGGGTCTCCGCCGGCCGCTGCCTCATACACCGCCAACGTTTGCTCGGCCGTCTGTTCCCACGAGAACGCCGCCACGCGGGCGAGCCCCCGCTGGCGGAGGTCCGCGGCCAGGTCACTGTCGGTCAGCACTTGCCGCAGGGCTTCCGCAATCGCCAGCTCGTCCGTCGGGTCCACAAGTAGCGCTGCGTCGGTTGCCAGCTCAGCACAGGCGCTGGTGGTACTCGTGATGACCGGTGTTCCACAGGCCATCGCCTCGAGCGGGGGGAGACCAAACCCCTCGTAGAGACTTGGAAAGACGAAGACAGCCGCACCGTTGTAGAGTACAACCAATTCGTCTTGTGGCACAAAACCGAGATGGATGACGGCATCCCCGAGTCCAAGGCGCTCGATCTCGGCGAAAAGCGGCGCGTAGTCCCAGCCAAGTGCGCCCGCCAAGACCAGGCGCTCGCAGCGGCCCTCGGCCCGCAGATGCGCAAAGGCCCGCACCAGGCGCACAAGATTCTTGCGCGGCTCGATCGTGCCAACATACAGAATGTAGGGCTGATCGAGTGAGAGCCGCCCGAGCACCTGGGCCACCTCGGCCGCCGGACGCGGCCTAAAGGCCGGACCCGCGGCCTCATAGATCACACTGATTTTCTCGTCCGCCACCCCCAGGAACGCCACGATATCGCGCTTCGAGGTCTCCGAGACTGCGATGATTCGGGCTGCCTGGCGGGCGCTCGGTGCAAGGAGCGGCCCCATCACTGTTCGCCGCCGAACCGGGTGGTAGTGGGGCATGAGCTTGAGCGTCAGGTCGTGGATGGTGACTACCATAGGACAGGGAGCCCACAGAGGGGCCATCAGGTTAGTGAAGTGACAAACCGCCGGGCGATAGGCGTGCAGGGCAAACGGGAGGAGCGCCTGCCGCCAGAGGCTCTGATAGCGAAATTGGTAGTTGCCGACGACGCGGGCTCGATCACCCGGGTCGTAGCCATTGAGCGTCAGCGGCCGGTTGCTGAAGAGGAGCCATTCGTGGCATGAGCCCGCCGGGCTCTGCCAGAGGTGCCACAGCAAATTGAGGGTGTAGGTTCCTACTCCCGAGCGTACCCCGTGCAAGGCCGTCGCTTCAATGCCGATACGCATACTCGGTTCCCTCTTCCAGCCCGTGATGCTGCAGGCGGGTCTGGTATGCCTGGAGGGTACGCTGGCCGTGGCCGCCGAAATGGCCCTTGCAGACATCGCTGTCGAACACCAGGCCATCAGAGCGGCCGACTTCACCGGCCGGCGCCTGGCGGTACAGTTTGCGCGCCTTGCGTTGCTGCTCCCACACCTCCAGCCGAGCACCCACCCGGCCAGCGAGCGCCCGCTCGGTCCAGATCTTGAAGCACTGCAGCTTGGGGGACAACTGAACGAAGCGAGGCGGTGTCAGCGGGCTGTTCGCCTGCGGCAAGAAGGACTTCCGCCAGGCATTCTGCTCCCACATCGACCGATAGGCGCTCTCACCGTAGAGCGGGACCATCTGGGTCAGATCGTGGGCAGTGAAGAGATTATGCTCCTGGAACCGGAGCCGTCTCATCGTCACGAGATAGTTCGGACAGAGTTGGACACCCTGCATCGCGGCTGTCTTGACGAGGGCGATCGCCAACGCACGGCAGAGCCACAGGCGGTCTGGGGCCGTCACCAGGAGAAAATCAATATCGGGACGCGCCCCGACGTTGCTGACCGCCAGGGCGCCCGTCACCCCCACCATGCGCACGAACGGCAGGGCGGCCAGGCGCGTGCCCCAGTGCCTGGCCAACGGCCAGAGCTGGGCACTGCGCCGGGTGCGCTCATGGCGAACCTCGAAGAGCTGGCTCCGGCCGGCAATAGCCACCTGGCCGTTGCATTCCTCGACATATGCACTGGCTGCCAGGGCCTGGAGTTGCGCCTCCACCACGGCCATCGTCGCGTGGCATTGGATGAGGTAGTGATGAATTTCGCGGGGGGTAAGGGGGAAATCGAAGATATCGGCGTAGAGTAGCGTCTTCAAAACCGCTCTCGAAACCAGGTGGGGTGCTTCCGTCACGGCACTCCTCACGAGGGGAATAGGGCTCTCGGCCGGCTTGCCGTTGAGGGCGCTTGGTTGACAGTGTTAGGGCAGGAGCGAAAGGCTGTCAATCCCCCTCGCTTCCGTGCGGCAAGCAAAACTGCGGCCTGAATAGCCGATCTCGGGCATCAGATGTCAAAGCGTACGTCGCCAGGCGGCCCGCTGGATTACTCATCGCTATACCAGCTGCCGTCCTGATCTCCCAAACAGCAGCACGCTACCTGATACTCCGGCCGCCACTCTCCCCGACCTGGGTGCATCCCACCTCGATATCTGAGCCCGGCACCCCCGAGTTCAGGCCACTCACCAGTCGAGAGCAAGAGGCCCGATGCACCTGTCGTCGTGAGGCGCCAGACGACACTTTCACACCTCAACGCGCAGCTTCCTGTTGCCCCGTTCTACC
>DOUV01000566.1 GCA_003520455.1 Chloroflexota bacterium
ATCGACGACCTGCTGGCCGCGACGCGCTACCTGGCGGCACGGCCACAGATTGATGGTCGCCGGCTCGGGCTGATGGGCACGAGCCGCGGCGCCTACTCTGGCTTGTTGGCGCTGACGCGCGCGTCAGCCCTCTGGCAGGCAGCCGTCTTGAACATGGGGTTCTACGATCCGCTGACCCATGTGCAACATGAGCATGTCACGCGGCCCACTACCTCGCCGTTCACCCATTTCAGCGGCCACAGCTGGGAGCAGGTCTTCGCCTACTACCGTGATCCCAGTCGGAATCCGCTAACACGCTTGCGGCAGGTGCGGACACCGCTGCTGGTGATACACGGTGACGCCGATCCCATTATCGATGTCAAACAGGCATTGATGCTCCTCACAGCGGCCACAGCTGCGAGAGTACCGATCACCTTCCAGGTGATTGCCGGAATGGATCACGACCTGGAGCAGACGCATCCCGCCTGGTCAGCGCTGTGGGCGCAGATTGTCGCTTTCTTCCAGAAGCATCTGGCCTGAGAGTGTGCCCGAGGCGGCCGGCCAGGTCGGTGTTGCCGGTCCTCGTCTGCATCCAGCTCTCCTGAAACGTGAAGATGACCTTCACGTTTCGCGCGGGTCGGAGCAGTCGGCACGTCGCAAACGCCCTTCAAAGACGTGCGAGCTGACATCAGAAGGAGATGAACGCGTGGAGATCGGCGAAGTGCTGGAGGTACAGCGCCCTCGAGAATTTGCCGAATGGTTGGAGGCAAATGGCCAGACCAAACGAGAGATCTGGCTGGTCATCTACAAGAAATCATCCGGCAAGCAAACCATCAGGTACGAGCAGTTAGTGGAAGTTGCGCTCTGTTATGGTTGGATTGACGGACAGATGAACTCCATCGATGCTGAAAAGTACGCCCAGCGCTTCTCGCCACGGCGAAAGAAGAGTAACTGGACTGAGAGCAATCGTGCGCTCGCGCGGCGATTGCTCGCGGAGGGCCGCATGACAGCAGCCGGGAAAGCGGTGCTTCCAGAAGACTTGGGCGAAGTGTAGGGAGGCTACAGTATCGGTGCGACTTGCCAGGAGCCACAGCGCCACTGCTCTTCCTGCTTCACGAACACTCTGGTCTTCCCAAAGTGATGAACGACATCTTCGACGCTCGTAGTCAGATGGCTCATCACGACGTCGCTGTCTCTATAGATCTTGATAGAACCTTCGTCAAAGACGCGGCCGTTGTGCGCATTGGCAGGGACCGCATTTGTCATGGTTTGCTTATGGCTGACGGTTCTCACGAGCTACGCGTGTGATGGAGCGCCTCACGCGCGGTCTGCTCCCAACGTTCGATTTGGGCGAGATGGTCGGCCTCGGCTATCGCCGAAACCTGACGCGCGTGCCAGCGGTGCAGGGCGATGGCGCGAGTAGCAACCAGGGCATCCCAAAAGCGAATCTGGCGAAGTGGGCACCCACGAGCAGCCTCGTACGTTGCCAGGTACTCCTCCGCCACTGGCCCGAGGCTCAACCGGGTGGAGGCCACGTCCCAACGAGGATCGGCCCAGACCGCGGCCTCCCAATCCAGGACAGCACTGACTTCACCATACTGGAAGCGGAGATTACTGAGCTGAAAGTCACCGTGAACCAGGACAGAATCCAGTTCCTCGACGTTCGGACGGAGCGCGATCACCTCATCGAGGAGGCCCCGAGCTAACGGATCTCCCAGCTCATCAACGAGATCGTCGAGGAAGGTGAGGACAGTATCGAGCGGCAGGGTCGGGAGACGGCCTCGCCCAGGCCAGTCATTGCCGTGGCAGGCGTGAATGCGCGCCTGTGCGAGGGCAAGTCGCTTGAAGGTGGCCCGCATCGCCTCGTTGGGTGTGGCTGCTTCATCCTCAAATCCGTGCCCAGGCATCGCCGGCAGCAGGACAGCAGGGAAATCCAGGGCTATCCCTTGTACGTCGAGCCAGATGGGGTCGGGCACAGGCAACCCGCACCGAGCCAACCAGCCAAGCAGCGCGAACTCGCGCCGGGCCTTCGCGGCTGGCGGGTCGCTGCGCGCCCAGGGGGAGCAAGCAGTCTGATAGAGCCGGAGGACCAGTGGCTGGCGTCCGCTCGACCAGACGTAGTCGAAGCGCAGAACGAGGTGGCCCTGTAAATGCAGCTTGAGCGAGCGGAAACCCTCAATCGCCATACCCGTGCGAATCCCGATCGCCTCACCGCAGACGGCCAACAGCCGGGCCAGGAATTCGTCACGATCTTCAAACAGCAAGGCTTGCGAGCCTGTGGGTGAGTGGAAGTACATCGCCAGTTCGATCCTGGGAGGGAACACCGTTGGCCTCAGTATAAAGCATAGTGCCAATTCTTCAAGTGGATGCGATCACCAATCGGCCTATGGCTCCGTTCCACCTGCATCCGACCCACCGCGTGCCCGGAGGGGCACGCCCGGCCGCAGGCCTCCAGCCGCGGTTTCAACCGCTGCGCTCCCTTGCTTGTTGGTCCGGGCGGCGATGCCAGGGGATCACGCATCCTCTTCTGATGAGCCCGCCGCCTCGTTGCGCACCGCGTTGAGGTCGTTGTACACCGTGTAGCGCGAGACTCCCAAATACTTGGCAAGAATCGGAACCGCTCGCTTAACTTGAAATACACCCTTGCGGTCTAGAATCTGGATCACCGCCAGACGGTCGGATTTATGCAGTGCATGGAGTGGCTTGCCACACTCAAACGCCGCTTCTGCCAGCAGGTTGCGAACTGTAATTTCGACGTCGTCGGAGAAAGTCTCCGTGACGCCAGATTCGCCCTCCCGCAAAATCGACTTTTTCAGTTGATGCACGATCGTGTGATACGGAGTCACATCGAGGTTGAGACAAAAGGCTCCCCACGTCTGGCCAGCGGCGTCGCGAAGAAAAATGGACGAAGATTTGAGGACTCGACCATCATCGGTGTAGGTCGTATAGTTGAAAAGGTCTTCAAACTTTTCGCCCCGAACCAGTTCCAACCCCAGGTCCGTCATCGAGCCACCCACGTGCCGACCAGTGACATTGCCCTCAACCCAGATAATTGAGTGCTCCAAGTCTGACAGGTCGTGGATGAGAACCTCACAGGCATGTCCGCCAAAGCTCTCAACGACCGCCCGCCCAATGGCTTTAAGATTCTCCAGGATCGTCTCGCGGCCGTCGAAAGCTGATAGCGCGAGCACGTGCCCGGCTCCCTTTAACTCTTGGTGTCCATCGCTCATAACGCATCGTGGCTCCTGGATTGCTGGCAAGAGAACTTACAATGTATAGCAAGTCCAACAGTTTGTCAAACTATTCAACAGACTGTTGACAAGCTTGGGGGCCGTGCATATAATGAGTGCTGTTCCCGCACTTATGGCCCCGTAGCCAGCTTCGTCGTCGCCACTCATCCTCCCATCGAGCCCGTAGGTGGGGCTTCGCCCTGGGCGCGCCAATCCTTGATCGCCTGCGAGCCGCGAGCGGATCCACCATCTCAGACGATGTGCAGCTTGCTGGGAAACGAATCGAACAGACGGTGGCGGAGTGATGCTTCATCCAGGCCGTTGATGGCGTGTTCCAACGGCGCCATGAAGAGTGTGCCTTCTGGGTGATGATGCTACTGATGTCGACGGGACGGTGTGTGCGCGGCGGCGTAAAACACGGCGGGTTGGGTACGGGACCCGGCGCTCCTCATCACCTGAACATCAGGAGAGGTTGGCTCCGTCTCCAGTGGGGAGCGGGTATCCTCTGATCGGAGCTTTTTCCAACTGCCTTTCGATTTCCTCCCGCCACCGCCGGACTGCGGCTCGATTCCGCTGGGGCTCGCGCCTCAGCAACATCTGGCAACTCCAGCCAACGGCTTGCTTTCGGAATTAAGCCGACCTACGAGGGACAGAACGCAGCCTCAAACTCACACCGAGGCACCTCCGCTTGGTTCACGACAGGGCCGAGGTAGCGAGCTGCCACGACGCATTCCGCAAAACCTATGGAGGCGAGCAACCTGGCTGGCAATACTGGAGGCGCAATGCGAACCGTTCTTCTCAACTGTGGTGTCGTCGACTGTACCGGCCATCCACGGCTGACCGACGCCGCCATCATCGTCGACGATAACCGGATCCGTGCGGTGGGCTCGCGGGCGGAAGTTCTGCCCGGAGAAGCGACCTCGGTTGATGGCACCATGTTGGATATGCACGGCGCAACCCTCTTGCCAGGGCTGATGAACCTGCACGTGCACTTCAGTCTGATCTATCCCGTTGGTGCCCAACCGCCAGGCTGGGAAGAGACCATCCCGTGGCGGATTGCGAAAGCGGCCCAGGACACCCTCCTGGCTGGGGTCACTCTCTGCCGGACGACCGGCGAGGCTCATCACTACGACATCGCGTTCAAAAAATCGGTCCAGAATGGATTGTCGGTCGGGCCACGGCTGGTCTGCGCCGGACGCGGGATCACCCCAACGGGCGGCCACGGCAGCGACTCGCCCTGGTATGTCGAGGCCAGCGGACCGGACGACTTCCGCCGAAAGGCGCGCGAGGAACTCAAAGCCGGGGCCGACCACCTCAAGCTGATGGTCACCATGGGGATCGGCGCACCGCCGCACCTCCGTGGCCTGCCGAGGCTCTCACTCGAAGAGGCGGCAGCGGTGACTGCGACTGCACACGCCGCCGGGAAGCGCGTGTGCGCCCACATTGGCGGTGGGGCCGGGGCCAGGCTCGCAGTAGAAGCCGGCGTTGACTGTCTGGATCATTGCTACACGCTAGACGATGAAGCGGTGGAGATGATGGGCCAAGCTGGCAGCTTCCTCGTGCCGACGCTCTGCGTGACCAACTCGCCGGAATTTATGCGTCAAATTGGCATGCCCGAAGCGCGGCTCAAGATCCTGATCGAGGAAGGCGAGCGGCACCTGGAGTGGTTCTGCGCAGCCGTCCGGGCCGGCGCCCGGCCCGCTGTGGGGACCGATATGCTGCCGACGGACCGGCCTGACGTGCCTCATTTCCCCATCGCTGAAGTCTGGGAGATCGAACTGATGGTCCGTGCCGGTCTCTCTCCGATGGAAGCCCTCCAGGCCGCTACACGCAATGCCGCTGAGGTCTGCCAGGTCGCCGACCGGCTCGGGACGCTCGAAGCGGGGAAACTCGCGGACATCGTCGCCGTGCCTGGCGATCCAACTGCCGACATCCGCGCCCTTCGAGATGTCCAATTTGTGATGAAAGACGGAGTCGTGGTACGGAATTCCCTTGGAAAGCAGGTCGAGACATGAAGGTCGATGCGCATACTCACCTGGGATTCGGCGCGGGTGAACCGCAGACCGACGCGCTCCTCGCGATGTTGGACGAGTATGGCATCGAGCGCGCCATCGCGTTCCCGGCCGTGAGTGGACTCACCGGCTCGCCCAGACAGATCGCAGCGGCCAACGACTATGTGGCTGAGGCAATGCGGCAGCATCCCAGCCGCATCGTAGGGTTCTGCACCGTGAATCCCTACCACGAGCAAGAGGCTTGGGAAGAGTTGGAACGCGCGGCAGGCCTGGGGCTCCGCGGTCTCAAGTTGCACCCGCCCCTCCAGGGCTTTGTCCTCTCGAATCGAACGCTTCTCAATCCGCTAGTCGAGCGCGTCCTCCGGTTCCAGCTCCCGGTCGTCATCCATACGGGCGTCCGGGTCGGTGGCCTCCCCTACGTGCTGGTCAACCTGGCAGACCTCAAGATCCTGGCCCAGGCCCATCCTGAGGCGACCTTCATCGTTGCCCACATGGGCTGGGGCGGTCGTGACAGCCACGGCGTGGATGAGTTGGCGCGCGATTGCCCAAACGTCTGGTTCGACACGGCGGGGGTCAATGGCCCCGCCCTGATCCGCCAGGTCATGGCTGCTGGCGCCGGCGATCGGGTCATGTACGGTTCGGATTTTCCTTTCCTTCATCCTCAAGTCGAATTGCTTCGAGTGGAGTTGGCGGCGCTTCCCGCCGCGGTCGAGGCGGGCGTTCTCGGCGGCAACGCTCAGCGCCTGCTGGGAGAGTAAGCCAATGCGCCTCGATTTTCATACCCACATCGGACCTTTTTCCAGCGACAAACCCGCCGAAGAGTTGATCGCCATGCTGGACGAGCACGGGATCGACCGTGCGGTGGCCCTGCCCAGTCGCGGCCTCCATGGCAGCCCGCGAATGTATGCCGCGGCCAACGACTATAATGCCCAGGCGATGCAACGCTACCCAAACCGCTTGATCGGTTTCTGTACGGTGAACCCGTGGCACCGCGACGAAGCTCTGGCGGAGTTCCAACGAGCGGTTCGCCAGCTTGGCCTGAAAGGGCTTAAGCTCCACCCGCCGACCCAGGGCTTCGACGTCTTCAACCTCGACCTCATGGGCCCCATCATGGAGCTGGCCGATGAGTTGGACGTGCCGGTCGCGATCCACGGCGGCATCCGGGAGCACGACAACCCGCTGCGCTTCGGCTTGTTAGCCCAGACCTACCCAGGCGTGCGGCTGGTCATGCTCCACTCCAACTTTGGCGGCACGGACCGTGTCGCGATCCGCTGGGCAGCCGAGCAGGCACCCAGCCTGTACTTCGAGACGTCGGCAACCAACGAACCGGCCTTCATCGCCGATTTAGCGCGCTGGTCGGGGGGTGGACGTATCTTCTACGGCTCGGACTGGCCCTGGCTTCCCCCTCGCCTGGAAATGGCAATGGTGGAGTATTCGGGGCTGCCCGAGGCTGAGGTGACCGACATTCTCGGGGCTTCCGCTGCCCGGTTCTTGGGTTTATCAGCCTGACCATGATTCACAAGGAGGAAAGAGAAACGATGTCGCGCCCCAAAACTTCTATCGTCTGGCTCGCAGTCCTTGTGCTGGCCGTCCTACTGGTGGCCGGCTGTGGTGGGGCTCCGACGGCTACCCCGGCCGCAGCGACCGAACCGCCAGCGGCGACCCAGCCGTCCGCAG
>DOUV01001036.1:0-4512 GCA_003520455.1 Chloroflexota bacterium
CTGAGTGGCGCGACGTAACTGCCTCGGTCGGCCGGGTCGTCGACGATGGGACAGAGACCGGCGGCGCAGCGCCCGCCGCCGGGGGTGTGGTAACCGGCTGGGCTGACTGCGCCACGGCGCCACCCGGCATCACCCGTGCTTGCCTCGTCTGGCAACCAACGAGCGCAAGCCCGGCGAGGAGCCAGGCAAGTAGTGGCAGGCGGATCGTCCTCATTTCAGCGCCTCCTGGGATCGGGCGGCCACGTGCTGGCATAGTTGTTCAGAAGCGGGCCGCCGATGATGACCTCGGGTTGGTCGTCGAGGTGCTGCCACTTGCGCGGATTGTCCAGGTCGCGCTGGAAGGTGCGCGTGAAGCCGCCCCCCAGCGCGAGGGTATTCCAATCGGCCTCGATCAGGGTCACCGGGTTGTACTTCCGCACGTGCCGGAGGTCGCGAATCTCCAGGTGCAGGTGAGCGCGGGTGTTGCAGGTCTCGTCAGGATCGCCGCTGAGGGCGACAACCTGCCCCGCGGTGACGCGTTGACCGGGCTGCAGGTGCGGGCGCGCCAGCAGGTGGCCGTAGAACGAAGCATAGCCACGGTCGGGGTGGTCAATCATCAAGTTGTGGGGGGCAGCACCGAAGTTGAGGTTATCCACCGCGAAGACAACCCCGTCGCCGATGGCGACGACCTCGGTTCCGCACGGGGCTGTGAAGTCCACCCCGAAGTGGACGCCCTGCCCGGCACTGTAGGTACTGTACCGCTGGCGGTAGGCACCGGTGGTATTGCCGTAGGGCTGGCCGAGCAGCCAGGTATCGAGACCGGGTGGCTCTTTAAAGGGAAGGATGAAGGGCCTGAGCCCCTGGGCCATCACGGGCACGCGGCCGGCAAGAAGGCTCGTCGCGAGCAAAACGACCGCGATCGCGGCTGCATGCGGCCACTTCTGAGTTCTCCGTTCCACGAACGTGCTCCTTTCGCCGTCCATTCAATCGCAGGAGTTCCGCGGTCGGGATCTGCCGCAGCGCTGAGATCTGTCCCCCACCCGGCGCCCACGTCCTGTCAATCACGGTTCGTTGGTCCAATCAGCGACTTGCTCGCTGGCGAAGTCGTAGGTGATGGGGACCTGGGCAGTGATGGTCTGGAGAATCGGGTGCTGGTTCGAGCCATCCGCGTTCATGAGATAGAACTCCCACGAGCCGCCTCGGTCGGAGAGGAACAGGATGGCGCTCCCATCCGGACTCCAGGTCGGCGCGACGTTGTTGGCCGGCCTGCCCAGCAACCCGGACTGGGTCAGACGGCGCCGCGCGCCGGTCTGCAGATCGAGGCGATGGATCTCCCAATGATCGTGCTGGTGGTACATCGTCACCAGGAAGCGACCGTCGGGCGACAGCTCGGGGTCGGTATCGGCAGCATCCAGGCTGACGGCGTTGATGGCCGGCAGATGCGGATCGAAGCCCAGGGTGCCGGCACGGTCGGTTTGGTGCACCCCCTTCTCACTGGCATAGACAATGTGCGTGCTGTCGGGGGCCCAGGCCGGCGTCTTCGCATGCGGCCAGGTCGGCAAGTCGCGGAAGGCGCCCGTGGCGAGATCGATCAGCCCCAGGAACGAGACCTCGTCGGGCGGCATCTCGCGGCAGACCGGCTGCGAGCCGTGACCGGGGCGCTTCACGGTGACGCACACCTCGTGCTGGCCGGCCGACCAGCGCCGGTTGGTGAACACGATCGCCTGCCCATCGGGGCTCCAGCGAGGTGAGCGCGGCTCGGGGGCGTCGAAGAGCTTGCGCTTGTTGCTCCCGTCGGCAGCCACCACCCAGATGGCCCGGGGTTGCTGGCTCCAATCGGCGTAGGTGATCTGGGTGCCATCGGGCGACCAGCTCGGATCTATCCCCGCGCCGACCTGGCGCAGCCCGGTGCCATCCAGGTTCACAGTGTAGATCGGCCCGCCGCTGGCCTGCTGGAACACGATCTTCCCGCGGGGCGCCGGCGCCGCAGCGTTCACCACCGCCGGGGTGATCAGGGCCAGAAGTATCATGAGTGACGTGAATCTTGTCAAAATCTGCTTCATGTCGATTTCTCCGGCATAGTCCGCTTTCACGCCCAGAGGCGAAATCCCAAGGGTAGTGCGCAGCTCCGTCGCCACCTCCTGAACTGTCAGCCCGGTCACGCCGGCGGCTGGCCCGGGAAACTACTGGTTGCCCGACGCCGGGGCATTGGGTCCACCGCGGAAAAGATCCTGCCCGATCTCGATCAGGCGCGCGATGAAGGTGCCATCAGCCCCGCGCTCACCCTGGACAATGACGCGCTCGCCGATCTGAATATCGGCCAAAGCGCCTGGCACCATCTTCTGAATCTGGGCCTGATCGGCAACCTGGACTTTCACAACCTCAGTCGCAGTGCTCAACTCGATCGTGTTGCCCTGGATACTCTTCACCTGCCCGACCACTCCATTGCCTGCCAGCCCGCGCCCTCCCGGGCCACCCTGCCCGTTGGGGGCTCCCGCCCCCGCGCCGCGTTCCTGGAAGAAGCGGGCGCGGGCCGAAGCCGCTCGCGCCTCGCCGACCGTCGTCCCATAGTAGAAACCGCCGATGCCCACTGCGACGAGGGCCACCAGCACCACTATCACCGTCGCGATTCGTGACCTTTTCATAAAATGAATCCTCCTGCGTCTGCATGTTGGATATGGCTGTACCTACCACCGTATGAACGCCACCGTCGCCGCTGAGCTCGTCTCTGTTCCGTGTGACGGCTCGCCCGGCACCCTCATTCATACCGCAGCGCGTCGATAGGATTGAGCGCGGCAGCGCGGGTGGCCGGGTAGATGCCGAAGAACAGGCCAACCGCAATCGAGAAGATCGTCGCCAGCAGCACCGAATCGGGTGCGACGACCGCGTTCACCGTCGACCCACCAAAGGGAATGCCCGAGATCAGCTTCGCCACTCCCGTGCCCAACAGGATGCCGATCAGGCCGCCCGCTATGCTCAAGATCGTCGCCTCCGTCAGGAACTGGAGCAAGATGTCGCGCCGCTTGGCCCCCACCGCTTTGCGAATTCCGATCTCGCGGGTGCGCTCAGTGACCGAGACCAGCATGATGTTCATGATGCCGATCCCGCCCACGATCAACGAGATCGCGGCGATACCCCCAAGAAAGGCGGTCAGGACTCCGGTAATCTGGGTGGCAGTCGCCAACAGGTCCTGCTGATTGAGAATGCTAAAGTCGTCAGGCTCGTTCCGCAGATGGTGGCGCTCGCGCAGAATGTCACCAATTTCCTGGATGGCCTCGTCAATCTGGCCGCCGCTCGCCACCTGGACGTTGATCGACGAAACGACGTTACCGCCTCGGAACCGCCCGCGCTGCAGGCGTGACAGCACCGTGGTAAGCGGGACCTGGACCACGTCATCCTGGTTGCCGAAGCCGGTGCCACCCTTGGGCACCAGGACCCCGATGACGCGGAACGAAATGTTGTTGATCCGGACAGACTGGCCAACCGGGCTCTCGCCCGGGAACAGGTCTTCGGCGACGTTCGCGCCGAGTACCGCGACCGTCGAGCGGCCCGTGACGTTCGCCGCCGCGATGTAGTCGCCGTCCGCCAGCTCGAGGTTACGGACCGAAAGCTCATCCGGCGTGACGCCGATGATCTGGGTGTTGGCATTATTTCCCAGGTAGACAACCTGGCCGAAGGTGCGCACCTCGGGCGCCACAGCCGTCACGGCCGGCGCGGCCTGCGGGTTGGCCAGGGCCAGGGCATCCTCGTAGGTCAGGGTCTGGGCCGAGCCGGCGGCCTGGCGCACACCATTCTCGTTGATACTTCCGGGCTGGACGAAGAGCAGATTGGTCCCCATACTCTGGATCTGGTTCGTGATGGCCTGCTGCGCACCCCGGCCGATTCCCATCAGAGCGATGACCGCCGCCACCCCGATGATGATGCCCAGCATCGTCAGGAGGGCCCGCAGCTTGTTGGCAGCGAGGCTGCGGAGCGCCACATGGATACTCTCGATGAGTTTCATGCTGCCATCCCTCCGTGCAGCGCCGGCTCATCGACCACGATCTGGCCATCGCGGATGTGCACGATGCGCTCGCATTGTGCGCCGATCTCGGGATCGTGCGTCACCATCACAATCGTCAGCCCGTGCTCTTCGTGTAACTCCCGGAAGAGGTCCATCAACTCCTCCCCGCTCTTACTGTCCAGGTTGCCGGTCGGTTCGTCGGCCAGGATGATGGACGGGGTAGTGACCAGGGCGCGGGCAATCGCGACGCGCTGCTGCTGGCCCCCGGACAGCTCATTGGGCCGGTGGTCCATGCGATCGGCGAGGCCGACACGCTCCAGGGCGGTCATCGCCCGATGGCGCCGGTCCGTGGCATTGGCGTACAGCAGCGGGAGCTCGACCTGGGCGAGCGCCGAGGTGCGCGGCAGGAGGTTGAACGACTGAAACACGAAACCGATCTTGCGATTGCGGATCTCGGCCAGCTCGTCGTCACTCAGGTGAGCCACCTCGACCCCATCGAGCCGGTATGAGCCGGAGGTCGGCTGGTCCAG
>DOUV01001036.1:4561-5762 GCA_003520455.1 Chloroflexota bacterium
GAGCCCGACGGCCCCATGATGGCGACCCATTCCCCATCGTCAATCTGCAGGCTGACGCCGTTCAGCGCGCAGACTTCCACCGTGCCCATCCAGTAGCTCTTCGTAATGCTCTGAATCTCGATCATCGTACCCACCTCCTGCGATCAGCGTGGACCGCCGAAGCCTGGCCCACCCCCCAAGCCTGGCCCACCCCCGAAGCGCACGTTGGGCTGGGTCGTGCTCGTGCCGGAGATGATGACTTCGTCGCCTTCCTTCAAACCGCTCACGATTTCGGTGTTGGTGTCGTTGCTCAACCCGGTTTGCACCGGCACCTGAATCTGCCGCCCCTCGAACAGGACGGTGACGAACCGCTGGCGCCCCTGGGTGTGGATGGCGCGGTTGGGAACCATCAAGATGTTGTCGCGCTGCTGGACGACGATGTTCACGTTGGCCGTCATACCGGTCTTGACCGCTGCCGGCGGGTTGGTCAGCGAGATCGTAACCGGGTAGTTGACGACCCCCTGGTTCTGCACGCCGGCCGGTGCGATATCCGTCACCTTGCCTTGCAGCGTTGTGTCGGGCAGAGCGTCGAGTGTGATCTCCGCATCCTGGCCCACCTTGATCTGGCTCAGATCCACCTCGGCCATGTCGACCACGATCTCGAGATGGTCGAGATCGTCAAGCTGAATCGCGGCCGCACCGCCACTGCCACCCGCGGTCTGGCCTTCCGTGACGTTCACCGCCGTGACGGTCCCGTCGAAGGGCGCCACGATCTGGCTCTGGCGCAGCTTCAGATCGGCCTGCTTGACGGCGATTTCAGCCTGGTCCACCCCGCTCTGCGCGATGTCGAGCGCGTTGGCATCCGGACCGGCCAACAGCTTCTCCAGGTTGTTGCTGGCCTGAATCACCTGCGCCTGGGCCGACGTCAGATCATCCTGGGTCACCTGATTCTGGAGTTTGACCAGGTTGGCCTGGGCCTGATCAAGCTGGCTCTTCGCCTGCTTGACCTTCGAGTCAGCATCGGTGCCCGCCGTCGCCATCAATGAGCTCAGATTGGCCTTGGCCTGCTGATAATCAATCGTCGCCGACTGGAGGGTGACCGCCTCCGGGCGGGACGCAATATCTGAATGCCAGGCAACCCTGTCGTAGGCCGCCTGAGCCGACTGGAGGTTGGCCTCGGCCTTGGCGACGGCTGCCTGGGCCGCCTCGATCTGGCTGTTGG
>DOUV01000176.1:0-1922 GCA_003520455.1 Chloroflexota bacterium
CCGCCTGCGCGCCCCCCTCCGCCTGCCGGCTGGCCAACCCGACCGACACGGTCCCATTCCCCTGGACGACGAACGTCTCAGTCTTCCCGGCGATCCCCCCGGAGCGCTGGAGCGTCGCAATCACCTGGTTGGAGGGTGATGATTGCGCCGTAGAGGCGGCCGGCTGAACCGGAGTGCCGCCGTAGTCATTGGTCTGCGCTCCGGTAGGGGCCTGGGCCCCGCAGGCGACCAGGCCCAGCAGTGCCACGAGGACACCGATGCATAGAAGTACTCTCATCATGTTTCCTCCGACGCCCCTCTCCGGGAGCGGTCGCTGATCTCCACTGTTTCCACCCCTGGAACGCCGCCCACGCCCGTAGGGTTCCGCCTCTCAACCCGCGATGGCCCGGCCGGGACGGTTGAGTGGCACGGAGCCACGGGTGGAGAGCACGCCGGGCTGATAATCAGCGATACAGGGCACATGGACCTGAGTGATGGGGATGTGCTTGAGGACCGTCGCCAGTGGGAAGTCGCGGGGCAACGGGCAACCGAGCGGGGCAGCCTCGTCAAGCCGGGGGAGCCGGCAGGTTCAGGGCCGCCACCAGCCTCTGAAACACCGTGGTCTCATCATCGGTGCCATCCACCACCCGGAGGAGATGGCGCCTGGCGTAGAAGTCGCACACAGGGCCGATCTGGCGGCGATAGATCTCCAGCCGATCCTCGATCACCGCCGGCACGTCGTCGAGTCGATCACGGGCGAGCAGACGCTCCATCACCACCTCGTCAGGCACGTCGAGCAGCACCGCCGCGTCGACGGGACGCCCAAGCGCCGTCAGCAGTTCGTCCAGGTCGCCAGCCTGGTTCAACGTACGGGGAACGCCATCGAGCACGAATCCAACGCCAGAGGGGAGCGCGGCAATCCGCTCGGCGATGAGCGGCATCAGCATCTCGTCGGGCACCAGTTGACCGCCGGCCAACAACGAAGCGATCTGCTGGCCCAGCGGGGAATTGGCCTCCACCTCTGCCCGCAGCAGGTCACCGCTCGCCAGGTGAGCCAGACGATAGTGCGCTGCCAGGCGCCGGGCCTGGGTCCCTTTCCCCGCGCCCGGCGGGCCGAGCAAGATTATGTGAAACCGCATCGCTCCGTCTCGTCGGGTTGGGTAGCACCCCAGGGCAGATCTGGTTATGGCTCCGCGTCAGCCCCAGCCTCGCCCAGGTGCTCGAAGGCGCGCCCGTAGCTGAACGCCTCCACCAGCATCTGGCGCGCATTCATTTCCTGGCGTGAAAACCGTGCCCACAGTCGTTCCAGAAGGATCTCGACCAGCCGCTCTTCCGGCTTCCAGCGGCAGGCCGTTCGCTCGAGGTGCCAGAGTTGATCGGTCAACTCATCGACCAGTTCCTCGTCGATCGATCGCCACAGCTTCTCAACCGCCCGCCACAACTCATCAAAAGAATAGACCCCATCTCGATCAGGATCAATCTCGGAGGCCTGGCCGCGAAGCGTCATACGAACCGTCCTTTCTGCTGCGCACCCCGGCGCAGTTGAGCAGAGGATTGCGCACTGGCTGTGCCACGCGGCCCTGTGAGGCTGAGCGCGTCCCCCTGCTTTCCTGCCAAATCATCCGTGGATTAGACGCCACCCTCGAAGAGTCCTCCATCGAACTCCCCTGTTACCCGTGGCGCGGCGAGAGTATAAGCACGCCTCCGGCGAACGTCAACCATGACGCTGGCTTCAACAAGGAGCGCTCTCACTCCATCGGCCGGAGGTGAGAGCCGGACCCACGGGCAGGCGACGGGGGATGGTATATCTGACTTTGATCCTGGTGGCGAATTGGTACACGTCGCGGATCCCGGTTTGTAGTGCGCGCTTCAGCGCGCTGAAGCGCGCACTACAAGCCCTTCGTCCTCCTTGGAAGCGACTTCGCCAACAGTGTCCCCTGGGC
>DOUV01000176.1:2052-2560 GCA_003520455.1 Chloroflexota bacterium
GAGGATCATATGAACCCATCATCGCGACGGGGCGTCACCGTTCATCGAGTTCGGGGATCTGTGACTCGACCGGCACGTTGGCGACCAGGCAGAAGCGTCCATCGTGCCAGACCCCTTGATAGTTCCGGTAGCCACACGACGAACAAACCTCCTCCCCGCATCGCCGGCAGCGGCCCAACACGGGACCATCAACCCGGCATTTCGGATTCGCGCACATCGAACGTCTCCCTGGCAGCGCCGACCACCCCAACGCCAACCGGATTCGAACTCATCCCGGAGAGTGCAATCATAGCGCAGCCGCCCAGCGCCAACAACTGGCCAACTGGAGGGCACGCCATTTTTCTCTCGAAGGCCCACCCCGAGCCTGTTTGGCACCGCCCCGCAACCGTGCCAGAACCTCTAGCGCGCCGGTCACGTCGTCAGACTTCCGAAGTCTGGTAGGGACCGTGCTGGCCCACCGCGCGCTCCGACGGGGGTGATCGAGACAGGCACCGGCCGCAAACAAGAC
>DOUV01000973.1 GCA_003520455.1 Chloroflexota bacterium
CCCGGCAACGTCGCGACCCCTACGGCCCTGGCCGCGCAGGCCCAGGCCATCGCCGAGCGCGCCCCCTTCATCAAGGTGACGGTCTACGATCGTGCTCAGGCTCGCGAACTGGGCATGGGCGCCTTCCTCGCCGTGGCCCAAGGCTCGGCCGAGGAGCCGCGCTTCATCGTGCTCGAACACCGCCTCCACGAGTTCCCGGACCCGGCGCCGGTCGTGCTGGTCGGCAAAGGCATTACTTTCGATAGCGGCGGGATCAGCATCAAGCCCTCTGAGGGCCTCTACCAGATGAAGGACGACATGAGCGGGGGCGCCGCCGTCATCGGGACCTTCGCGGCGCTGGCCGAGATGAATGTGCCGCTGCCGGTGGTTGGTCTCGTACCGGCAACCGAGAACATGCTCGACGCCACCAGCTTCCGCCCGGGCGACGTGATGACCAACCTCAGCGGCAAGACCATCGAAAACCAGAACAGCGACGCCGAGGGCCGCCTGGTGCTCTCCGACGCCCTGGCCTACGCCGAGCGGTATCACCCACGGGCCATCGTGGATCTGGCCACGCTGACCGGAGCGATGGTCGTCGCGCTGGGCCAGAGCCTGATCGGCGCCTTCAGCACCGACCCCAGGCTGCTCGACCGACTCAAGCAGGCGGGTGAAACCAGCGCCGAGCCGCTCTGGGAGATGCCACTCTACGAGCCCTACGCCAAATTCCTGGAGAGCGATGTCGCCGACATCCGCAATATCGGCCCGCGCTGGGGCGGCGCGATTACTGCGGCCCTCTTCCTCAAGTACTTTGTGCCGGAGAATGTCCCCTGGGCCCATCTGGATATCGCCGGGGTCGCCTGGAACCACAGTGACCGCAAGCCCAAGCCGGCCTACTACACACCCGGCGCGACGGGCGCGGGCGTGCGGCTGCTGGTCGAGTTCCTCGAGCGCTACGGCCGGCCTTGATCTCAGCCGACGGGCTCAAGATCGCCCGAGAGCCATCAGCATTGCGGTGAGGAGCCGGTAGGCAACCTGCTCCTCCTTAGAGGGCAGACGAGGAAGCGTATCGTCACGGCCAGGGTTGAGAAGCATCACCTACGGGAGGAGGAAAGCGGTGAAAGATCTGATCATCCACCGCGACGTTCTGCAGTACGTCCGCGACCTCTACCAGTACGACGACGCGCTGCTGGCCGAACTGCTCGAGGCGAGCCACGCCAAGGGCCTGCCGATGATCAATATCGGTCCAGAAGAGGGCAAGCTCTTGCAGATGCTGGTCGTCGCCAGCGGCGGCCGGCGGGTACTCGAGATCGGCACACTTGGCGGCTACTCGGCCCTCTGGATGGGACGCGGGCTGGCGCCCGACGGCCGGCTCATCACGGTCGAGATTTCACCCGAGCATGCGGACCTGGCCCGCGACTTCATCCGCCGGGCGGGCCTCGATGCCAAGATCGAGGTACGCGTGGGTCCGGCGACCGAGATGCTGCCGACCCTGGTGCCCGAGGGTCCTTTCGACCTGGCCTTCATCGACGCCAACAAGGAAGATTACCCGACCTACCTCGACTGGTGCCTCCGCCTGGTGCGCCCTGGCGGCTGGATCACTGCGCACAACACCTTCGGGTGGGGCCAGGTCGCCGACCCCACCGTCGAGGATCCCAACATCGCCGCGATCCGCGCCTTCAACCGCGCAGTCGCCAGGCACCCCGAGCTGCTGGCCACAATCATCCCTGTCGCGGATGGCCTCACACTGGCCCTGAAGCGGCCGTGATAGAGCGTCTCTCGCTCGCCCGGCTAACCTTCGGTGGCTCCCAACTCGATCCTGGACCATCCGCGGATACGGTGTGGAAAAGGAGGCCTCGTTGACGCGCAAGTCGGATTCCACTATCCTCAGGCAACAGGCGCACGCGGCCTACCGTCAGGACTCCAACGAGACTGTGAAGCGGGCGAGGCGTCCGAAGGTCTTTGAAGGATTCGCTGCGGGCCCCTCCGGCCTCTGAGACCAGCCGCTGTGTGCCCATCGGGCTGGCGGCGGCAGGCTTCGGACGTCTGGCAGGAGGACTCATCTCGGAAAGGAATGCCGGATGGCCTTCGAGACCATTCTCACCGAGCGGGACGGCACTGTTCTCAGCGTCACTCTCAACCGCCCCGACAAACTCAACGCCGCGACCGACGAGCTTCTTCACGAGCTGGCGGACGCGTTCAAACAGGCCGGCCGCGACGAGGCGGTGCGGGCGATTATCCTCACCGGCGCCGGTCGCGGCTTTTGCGCGGGGCAAGATCTGGCGTCCGTGCAGGCGCGAGTTCCCGACGAGAAGGGCTCGCTCGGGTACGGCGACCACCTCCGGCACAGCTACAACGAGCTGATTCATCGGATGCGGACGATCGAGAAGCCGATCATCGTGGCGGTCAACGGCGTGGCGGCCGGAGCCGGCATGAGCCTGGTGATGGCCAGCGACCTGCGGCTGGCGGCCGAGAGTGCCGTTTTTCTGCAGGCCTTCGTCAAGATCGGGCTGGTGCCCGACAGCGGCTCGACCTGGTTTTTGCCCCGGCTGATCGGGCAGGCGCGCGCGCTCGAGATGATGTTGACCGGCCGGCGCATCTCCGCCCAACAGGCGGAGGCCTGGGGCCTGATCAACCGGGTTGTGCCGGACGGCCAGCTCATGAGCGAGGCCCGGGCTCTGGCGCAGGAGATGGCCGCCCTCCCTCCAAAGGCGGTAAGCTACATCAAGCGCGCGGTCAACTTTGCCGCCACCAGCACCCTGCCAGAGGCCCTGGATTACGAGGCCGACATGCAAGAGTTGGCCGGCCGCACCGAGGATCACAAAGAGGGCGTCGCGGCCTTCCTGGCCAAGCGGACGCCGGAGTACAAGGGGCGCTGAACGGGGTGAGGGTTGAAGGTTACCGACAATACCTTCGAAGCATCGTGGCTCCAGGCCAATGCAATGCCGTGTAGGGGCGCACAGCCGTGCGCCCCTACAACCTGGACCGTGCAACCGAGAGCATCATAGCGGCTCGTGACGAGGAATTCGGGTATGCAACATGGGATCAAGGTCATCGGCGTCGTCGGCGCCGGGACGATGGGCAGCGGGATCGCGCAGGTGGGGGCGCAGAGCGGCCACGAGGTGATTCTCTACGACATCAGCGACGAGATCATCCAGGGCGCGATCAGCCGGATCGCCGGTTTCGTCCGCCGCGCCGCCGAGAAGGGCCGCCTGGACCCTGAAGCGGCCGAGGCGGCCCTCACCCGGCTGCACCCGGCCACCGATCTGGCAGCGATGGCCGACGCCCACGTCGTCATCGAGGCCGCCCCGGAGATCCTGGAGCTCAAACACCAGGTTTTCGAGCGGCTCGACGCCGTCTGCCCTCCAGAGACGATTCTAGCCACCAACACAAGCACCCTGAGCGTCACCCGCATCGCCGCCGCGACGACACGAGCAGAGAAGGTCGTGGGGATGCACTTCTTCAATCCCCCGCCGCTGATGCCCCTCGTCGAGGTGGCCGCCAGCTCGCAGACGGCCGAGGCAACCGTCGCGGCGACGGTTGCGCTGGCCGAGGCGATGGGCAAAGTCCCGGTGCGGACCAAAGACGTGCCCGGCTTCATCGTCAACCGCGTGGCGCGCCCCTTCTATCTGGAAGGGCTGCGCCTGCTGGGCGAGGGGGTTGCCGATCACGCCACGATCGACCGCCTGATCCGCGAGGGCGGCAACTTCCCCATGGGCCCCTTCGAACTGATGGACCTGATTGGCATCGATATCAACTTCGCCGCCAGCCAATCGGTCTACGAGGCCTTCTTCGGTGAGCCCCGCTTCCGACCGCACCCCCTCCAACGGCGCCAGGTTGAGAGCGGCAACCTCGGACGCAAGACGGGGCGGGGCTGGTACGAGTACGAAGACCACTGAGCGACGGTGAACCGTCGAGGTCCGCGCGGGTGGAGGGGTCGCGGAGACCCACGCACGGGTGCCCGACTTCGCGGCCCACGCCGGGCCGGCAGGGAAGCCGATGGGCGCGCCGAGACCTGTCCCGGCACGAGCGGCGCGATTGAGGTGACCGTGTTACCCGTGGACTGGGTTTTGCTGGGAACTGTCTATGGGAGCCGTACCGGCACCGCCGGCCGGACCTGGGACCGCGGAGCAGCTCACGAGTGTGTTGGAACAACAGCAGATTCGAATTTGAACCACGAGAAAAGGAAGAGGTGGCAAAATGAGTGATAGCGAACCGACCAGGATTACCGTCTACTCCGATTACGTGTGACCGTTCTGCTATATGGCTGAGTCTAGTTTAGACCAGGTGACACAGGAACGCCCGATCGAGATCGAGTGGAAGGCCTTCGAGCTGCGGCCGGCCGGTTCGCCGCCGCCCGACCCCGCGTACAGGGCACGGGTCGAAGAGCACTGGCCGCGTACGATCGCCATGGGCCGGCAGTACGGGGTCGAGATGCGCACGCACCGCTTCGGGATCGACACGCGCCCGGCTCACGAGGGCGCCAAATTCGCGGAGGCGCAGGGCACCTCCGAGCAGGTCAAGGCCTATCACGATGCCGTGTTCCGGGCCTACTTCGAGGAGGATCAGGACATCGGCGACCTCGACGTCCTGACGGCGATTGCCCGCCAGGTGGGCCTGGACGCCGAGGCCTTCCGCCAGGCGCTGGACGCGGGCAGCTACCGCGAGGTTGTGCTGGCCGAGGAGCGCTTCGCCTACCGGGCCGGGATCAGCGGCGTCCCGGCCTTCATCTTCAACGACAAATACTTGCTCGTCGGTGTCCACCCGCCCGAACAACTGAAGAGCGTCATCGAGCAGATCGAACGTCAGGGGAACGAGTCGCTCACATCGGAGGAGGGTGGGTGACCGCACTACCGTTGCCCGGCCAGCCCACTTTCGGTCCAATTTGAGCCGAACGAGTAGCCCGTTGGAGGGGGCGACCTATGAGCACGGTCTTCTTGATCGGAGACGGTCCACTGGCCGGAGAGCTGGGCGTCGCGGCGAAGCGTGCCGGGCACGAAGTGATCGCCCTGCTCGACCCCACGCTGCTTGGGGTCACCTCAGACGATCCCACGCCCTTCGAGGAGGAGAACCGCGAGCTCTGGCTTCGGGCGTGCCACGCCGACCTGATCATCGACGCCGTCGTCTCGAACCGCCTGGCCAAGCGACGCGCGGTGATTGAGGCCTCCGGCTGGTCGCCGGCGCCGATTCTGACCAGCACGCTCACCGCCAGCGCCACCGAGGTCGCCTTCTGGCTGGGCGAGGCCGGGCGAGTAGTTGGCTGGGCCGCCCTGCCCCCGCTGGCCGAGACTCGGGTGGTCGAGGTGATGCCGGCGATGGAGGCCTCATCCGAGGCGGTCGAAGTCGCCCAGGACTTCTTCCGCTCGCTCGACAAAGAGCCTGTCACCGTCGGTGACAGTGTTGGGGGCGTGCTTCCCCGCGTCGTGGCCACCCTGATCAACGAGGCAGCCTTTGCCCTCATGGAGCGGGTCGCCGGCGCCGACGAC
>DOUV01000631.1 GCA_003520455.1 Chloroflexota bacterium
CGCTGCTGCGCCGCTCCCCGCTGCGACCCTACTTCGCGGTTCCCCACGGTGACATGATGATCGCCGGCTGCTTTGGCCTGGTCCGGGCCTGCGCGCACGTCTTTCCCCAACAGCGAGAGGCCATCGAGGCTGCGTTAGCTGCCTAAGCCCTCGGCTCACCCTGGGGCGCGGCAGGAAACGCAAAAACCTCTCCACAAATGGAGAGGTTCTTCAGGTTCCATTCCGTCCCGGCTCCTGCCTGTCCGCCAACGGGCGTCAGGCCCTCACCGCGCTCGCACCCGCCAGGAATCGCGCAGCCCGTCTAGCAGTGCCGGATGACCATCATCACCTTGCCCTTGATCTCGATATTCTTGGCCTCGCAGTAGATCGGCTCCATGTCGGTGTTCTCCGGCTGCAGCCGCACCTTGCGCCCTTCGGGGTAGAAGCGTTTGAGCGTCGTCTGCTGTTCTTCCTTCAGCCAGGCCGCCACCATCTCCCCGCGCTCGCACACGTTCTGGTTGGAAAAGATGACGACGTCGCCCTCTTTGATGAACGCATCGATCATCGAACGCCCTTTGACCCGCATCGCGAAGAGTTGTTTGTCGCTTGAAGGCCGGAGCATCTCGCGCGCCAGCTCAACGTAGCCGGCGTCTTCCGGCGGGTACATCTCGGCATTCGGCACCGCGATGGGATCGCCGGCCGCGATCTCGCCCCATATCGGGATGCGGAGGGGTCCATGATCCAGCAGGGCCCCAATCGGCCGGTTGACCATAATCCCGCGAGAGACCTTTGAGTTCCGGCTGATGTAGCCCATCTCCTGCAGCCGGTTCAAGTTGTAGTCCACCACCGACGTGGAGCTGATCTTGCAGCCATCACAGATATCACGAATGGTGGGGGGGTAATCGTGTTCCACGATGTACTTCTCAATGAAGGTCATGATTGCCTTCTGGCGATTCGAGAGCGAGCGCGCCATTTCCAGCTCCTTTCAAGCCAGTGCGGTGATCCCATTATAGAAGAACGGCTGTTCGCAGTCAAGCATTTGTTCTACAAGTTTCGGAAATTCGTTTCAACCGGTGGGTCTGGCGGCGGCGGCTCCGGTGGGGATCAACCCGGAGACGGCGACGCGCCGCGCTTCTGCCCGTGAACCAGCGCACCCTGGCAACGAATCGGCCGATGGAACCGGTGCCTCCGCAGCAACATGCCTCGGGTCTCGGTCCCGGCGCGTGAGCGCTCCGTCGAAACGGCGTTGAGCCGTCCTGGCCCAACACACGGTGCCTCATACCACCGGTGCCGCCACGAGGCTCTTGAGAGGGCTGTCGGCACCATCGGAGGGTGGATAAAGCGCTCAGGGTCCATCCGGTGAGCGCCCTTCGGCATGACACCGATCCACGAAGCCTTGCAACGGTTGGTCCGGGAGGGATTCGTCCAGGCCATCTCGCGCTTCGGCTACACGGTCAGTCTGATCACCATATCCGACGTCGGCGAAATGTTCGAATTACGTGCGATCCTCGAATCGGCGGCGGCCCGGTTGGCGGCCATAAAAGGATCGGAGGAACAACTCAAGGCCATCGTCGAAGCAGCCAACTTCACCTACATCTACAAGGATCGCCAGAGCTACTCGAATTTTCTCGCACGCAACGCCGACTTTCATCGCTCCATCGCTGTTGCCGCCGGCAACCAGAGGCTCGTCGATGCGATTTCCAGGGTATTCGACGAACTGACCCGGGTCTTTCACCTGGGACTCGACCTGAAAGACAGCGCGGAGGAGATGGCTGACGAGCACCGCGCCCTGGCCGCTGCGCTCCTGAATCGGGACCCCGGCCAGACGGCGCGAACGGTTCAAAGCCAGATAACACGTTCTCAACAGAGGGTTCTGGAGGCCATTCTTGGCGGCGTAAGGAGCGAGTTGTCCAAGACCTTCAACCAGACGGTTCAGGTTCACCCCCCAGGCTCCCGATTTTGAAGAGGGCACGCATGCCGGGATACCAAACTTCCCTCATCGCAAACAACTTGAACGCCCTGCGGGAGCAAATTGTTGGCATTGACCAGCCCGTCCCGCTCCTCGATGGCTCGCGACGTCCGTACATCTACCTGGACAACGCCGCCGGCACGCCCGCCTTCCGCGGGGTGCAGCAGAAGGTCAACGAGTTCTTGCACTGGTACTCCAGCGTGCACCGGGGTGCCGGGTTCAAGTCGCTCATCTCGACCCACGCGTACGACCAGGCCCGCGATATCGTCGCTCGTTTTGTTGGCGCCGATCTCGAAACGGACTGCGTGATCTTTGGCAAGAACACCACGGAGGCGAATAACATCCTCGCACATTGGATCGAGTCCATCAGGGACCGGCGACGACTGACGACTACGCCATCAGCTCACTCTCGGCGTCATCGCGTTTCGCGCATCGACCGACGTGGAGCGAGCAGGACACGAACCAGTACGAGCAGCCGCCTGGACAGGAGCTTTCGGAGTCATCCATGAATCTCTATCTCTCCGGGATGATCGGCGCCGGCAAGACGACGGTGGGGAGAGCATTGGCAGAGCGCCTGGGATGGGCCTTCGACGACCTCGACACCGCCATGGAGAAGATGGCGGGCAAAACCTTCCGCCACGTCGTGGCCGAGGAGGGATGGCTGGGCTTTCGGCAGCGCGAGTACCACATCTGTAAACAATTCGCCCGGATGGATCGAACGGTCATTGGCCTCGGTGGCGGTACGGTTCGCTACGAGTGGAACCGAGATGCTCTGCGAGGGACGGGCGTGCAAATCCTGTTGGTCGCCGACCTCAACGTGCTCGCGGATCGCGTCCGAGCCAATGATCGCCCCCGGGTCAATCCTGGGGTGACCCTGGAAGAGAATCTCGGCCGGATCTGGGAGGCCCATC
This sequence comes from Chloroflexota bacterium, assembly GCA_003520455.1. The sequence continues at coordinate 2,860 of DOUV01000631.1, forward strand.
AGGACCTCTATTTCAGTTTTGCAGAGCTTGTCTACAAGACGGATCAAGGCAAAAGCGTTGTGGAGGAAGTAAACGAAATAATCGAGCTTGTGCAGCGCGATAACGTTCTCCTCCTGCCCTGAGAATCGTCTGGGGCGCGGGACTCGTTGGTGCCGATCGGCGAGGAACATGGCCGCAGGTCCATTCTCCCCGCCGGTCGAAACAGCTCCGGCGGCGGGCCGCTCAAAAGTCGAGCGCCGAGGTGCGACGCATCTGCACGCCTGAGCCGCTGGACCGCGGAACGCTGCCTGCTTCCCGATCACGCGCTCCTGGCGTCGCGAGGTGCGTCGTACCTGCCCGGCCAGGGCGCTGCCCTGCTTTCGTCACGTGGTGCGCTGTGGTATACTCGTCTTACCAAACAGATTCTTCGATGAGGAAGGAGGCAGCCTGATGGACGTGTTGAACGCCGGTGTCGAATATACCTGGCTCGGCCACGGCACTTTTTTGATCCGGTCGGCCAATGGAAAACGCATCTTGCTCGATCCCTGGGTCGATGGGAATCCGGCGTGCCCGGAGGAGTACAAGGGCGAGAACGGGATCACGGAGCTGGATCTCATCGTCTGCACGCACGCGCACTTCGACCACATCGGCGATGCCATTCCAATCGCCAGGCGCACACAAGCCGCCGTGATCGGCATCTTCGAGCTGTGCGCCTGGTTGAACAGCAAGGGTGTCGAGAACTGTACGGGGATCAACAAGGGTGGGCGGCTGACGGTCGAGGGAATCACTCTCACGATGACGCATGCCGATCACTCCTGCGGCATCACCGACGGCGACCAAATCATCTACGGCGGCGAGGCCGCAGGCTATGTCATCGAATTTGAGAACGCCTACAAAGTGTACCACGCGGGCGACACCAACGTGTTCGGCGACATGGCCCTGATCGCCGAACTCTACCAGCCCGACCTCTGCGTTCTGCCGATCGGCGACTTCTACACGATGGGGCCGGATGAGGCCGCCAAGGCGATTCGCCTGTTGGGAACCAAAAAAGTGGTCCCCTGCCACTACGGCACTTTCCCGATCCTCGACGGCTCGCCTGCCCGCCTGCGCGAGTTCACCAGCGACATTTCCGGTCTGACGATCTACGACCTCGAGCCCGGCCAGACGCTTCGTTGACGCGAGGACGGGCACGCTTTCGGGGAAACTCAGGGGAACTCAGCGCGGCTGTTGACACATTGCTTCAGTTCCCCTGAGTTCCCTCGAAATCCCCCAGCCCCTCAGTTCTTCACGCTCACCCGCGAATCGCCCATCAAGACGTCCCCCCAGGCCCCTTGAAGGTTGGCCACCCGGCATGATAGACTCTCGCCACCAAAGGAGGGGGCGGTTCATGCTAGCCAAAGTCAAGAGCTGTGCGGTGTTGGGGCTCGAAGGGGTTCCGATCGAGGTCGAAGTCGATATTTCGCCCGGTATGGCCGGCATAGTCACGATTGTTGGGCTGCCCGACGCCGCCGTTCGTGAGAGCAAGGAGCGGGTCCGGGCAGCGCTCCTCAACACCGGCGCCAATTTCACCACCCGCCGCCTGACCATCAACCTGGCGCCGGCCGACCTCCGCAAAGAGGGCCCGGCCTACGATTTGCCGATTGCCGTTGGGCTGTTGCTGGCCACGGGCCAGGTGGTGGCCGATCTAGAGGACGCGCTGTTTGTTGGCGAGCTCTCGCTCGATGGGGCCGTGCGCCACGTGAGTGGCCTGCTGCCAATGACGGAGGCTGCCCGGCGTCACGGACTACGCCGGCTCTTCTGCCCCGCCTCGGACGCGGTCGAGGCCGCGCTGATCCCGGGCGTCGAGGTCTACCCGGTCCCTCACCTGGCAGCCCTGCTCGATCACTTCAACGGCGGTCCTCCGATTGCCCCTCAGCAGCCCACCATCGTTGAGGATCGCCTCTCCCCGCTGGAATACGCCGCCGATTTCAGCCTGATCAAGGGGCAGCAGCACGTCAAGCGGGCCCTGGAAGTCGCCGCCAGCGGGGGCCACAATGTGTTGCTCAGCGGCCCCCCCGGCGCGGGCAAGACATTGATGGCCCGCAGCCTGCCCTCGATTCTCCCGACGATGTCCCTGGAGGAATCCCTCGAGGTCACCGCGATCTACTCCGTCGCCGACCAACTCCCGGCCGACACGCCCCTGGTGCGACGGCGCCCCTTCCGCGCCCCGCACCACACCATCAGCCATGCTGGCCTGGTGGGCGGGGGCCGCTGGCCGCGTCCCGGCGAGATCTCGCTCGCCCATAGGGGGATCCTTTTCCTCGACGAGATGCCGGAGTTTGGGCCGCTCAACCTGGAGGCGCTGCGCCAGCCGCTGGAGGACAAGCGCATCGTCATCAGCCGCGCGGCCGGCTCCCTGCGGTTTCCCGCCAATTTCATGCTGGTCGGCGCCCGCAATCCCTGTCCCTGCGGGTACTACCAGGATCCGCAGCACGAGTGCAGCTGCTCGCCGGGGCTGGTGAGTAAGTACCAGAAGAAGATCAGCGGGCCGCTGCTGGACCGCTTCGATATCCACATCGAGGTGCCGCGGGTCGAGTACGAGAAGCTCAGCGATGAGCGCCTGGCCGAGCCCAGCCGCACCATCCGGGCGCGGGTCGAGGCCGCGCGCCGCCAACAACAGGGGCGCTTCGAGCACCTACCCCACGTGATCTGCAACGCCGACATGGGCGTGGGCGAGATTCGCCAGTATTGCCAACTCGAGCGCGCCGGGCAGAACCTCCTGAAAGTGGCCATGCGCCAGATGGGCCTCTCGGCCCGCGGCTACCATCGGACCCTCAAGCTGGCCCGCACCATCGCCGACCTGGCGGGCAGCGAGCGCATCGAGACCGCTCACGTGGCCGAGGCGCTGCAGTATCGGAGAAGGGAGTAGCACGCAGGGCGGTCAGCTGAGGGGGGGAGGGATGGGACGGCCGGCCTCAAGCGCACGAGCGTCCACTTGTACAGAGCGGATGAGGGATCATCGCCTGGCCGGGCCGCTCCACGGCCGCGCGTCATCCACGCCATCCCGGGCAGGGGGCTGAGTGTGTCTGGAGACAGTATCGCTCACCTCACCGGCGAATCGGCACGTAAGCGGCAAGAGCGTCCGGCACAATCGCCGGGTGGTTATGCCAGCGCGCAACTACATCGTTGGCCAGCCAGTGGCCGATGTAGGTCGCATTGGTGAGTAAGTCGACCAACCCCTGCCTGCCCGGGCAATGGCCGTTGTCACAGCGGTGGATGCGGTAGACGACCTTGAAGCCTTCGGGGGGAAGACAGGTGGTTGGATCCGGATAATAAGGACCATGCCTATGAATATGGCGCACAGTAGCGCGGATTTGCCCTACATACCAGAAGCGCCCCGATGTTTATCGGGGCTTTTTTATTTATACCAGCCTCTACCTCACGGTTCGCCCATTTTGGGGCGGGTTCGAGAAATGGCTGGTCGGCGACGCAGTAGACAGGAAGAGCCCGCCGCGGTAAGCTGGCGGGATGGACGAGATCAAGACCATTGAGACGGAACGGGTGGACGACATCCCGCTGTTGCTGGCACAGATGGAACGGATGGGACTGCCGGGGCTGGTAGATGCGCATCTGCGGGTGCATGGCAAGCGCCAGGGGGTGAGCGTCGGATGGGTAACGGCCATCTGGTTGGCCCACATCCTGTCGGAGGCTGACCACCGCTTAAATCAGGTCGAGACGTGGGCCGCGCAGCGGCTTGAGACGCTGCGGGCGTGTGTGCCGGAGGCGGTGACGGTCAAGGATCTGAGGGATGATCGGCTGGCGGATGTGGTGCGGCTGCTGAGTGCTGATGAGAGCTGGCAGGCGTTGGAAGGCGCGCTGAACCGCGACCTGCTGCGGGTCTATGATTTGCGAGCGCGGCGCGTTCATGTCGACAGCACGAGCGCGAGCGGCTATTGGCACGTGACGGAGGACGGATTGTTCCAGTTCGGCCACAGCCAAGACGGGCGCGACGATCAACCGCAAGTCAAAGTAATGCTGGCGGTGCTGGACCCGCTGGGACTGGCGGTCGCGACTGACGTGGTCAGTGGGCCGCGGGCGGATGACCCGCTCTATCTGCCCAGCATTCGCTGCGTCCGCCAGAGCCTTGACCACAGTGGGCTGCTCTCCGTGGGCGACTGCAAAATGGCGGCGTTTGAGACGCGTGCCGCGCTGGCCCATGAAGGCGATGGGTACCTCTGTCCGTTGTCGGCGCTGCAAATGCCCCCTGAGGTGGTGCGCCGCCACCTCGACACGGCCTTGCGTGCGGGCGCCCTGCAGGCGGTGGAGCGGCCCGGCCTGGATGGCCGCCTTGAGGTGATTGCCGAAGGGGTCGAGTGGACCGAGCGGCTTGAGGCGGTCGTGGAGGGACAGCTGGTGGTCTGGCAGGAACGGAGAATGCTGGTGCGCTCGATCGCTCAGGCTCGGGCCGCCGAGGCGGCCTTGCGGACGCGCCTGGCTGAGGCTCAAGCTGCCTTGACTAGCCTTGCGACTCCTGGTCGTGGGAAAACGTCGCTTCACGACTCGCGCGGCGCTTGAAGAGGCGGTCCAGGCGATTCTGGCCCGCTACGACGTTGCCGGCTTGATTGATCTCACCTTTGTCCATCAGGCCCGCACTCGCAATGTCCGTGCCTATCGCGACCGGCCCGCACGCCACGTCCTCGACACGACCATCATCCTCACCCACACGGTCAATACCCACGCCCTCGACCAGGCGATCCGCGCGCTGGGCTGGCGGGTCTCTGTCACCAACCAGCCTGCTGACCAGTTGCCCCTCGCCCAGGCCGTGTTGGCCTCCCGCGACGAGTTTCTGGTTGAGCACAGCTTCGGTCGCCTCAAAGGCCATCCCGTGTCCCTCTCCCCGATGGATCTCGAACGTGACGACCATGCCACCGGCCTCGTCCGCCTCTTGAGCCTCGCCTTGCGCGTGCTCACCCTGCTGGAGTTCGTCGTGCGCCGTGAACTTGCCAAGACCGGTGATGCGCTGGCTGGCCTCTATGCCGGCAATCCCAAACGCTCAACCCCTCGGCCCACTGCCGAGCGGCTCCTTGAAGCCTTCCGCAACATCACCTTGACGATTCTTCATCTACCGCACCAGATCGTCTATCATCTCACGCCGCTCTCGGCCCTCCCACAACGCATTCTGGCCTTGCTCGGCCTCAACTCATCCGTCTCCACTCGGCTCTCTCGCGTTTCTCTCATTCCGCCCTGAATTTGAGCGAACCGTGAGGTCCAGACGACCATTTCAGCATTCTTGCCGACCGGCGTCCAGACGGTTTCCGGTGTCACCCGGCTGCGCAAGGCGGTCAGGACCGCCGGGTTGCCGGATTTGGTTTCGACTTCGTAGCCGAGTTCAATCAACTCGGTCAGGTTCTCGCCAGTGGCAAAGCCCGCATCCGTGCGCATCTTGCAGTGCGGGGGGTTGGCCTGAGGGGCGTTTTCCTGGCAGAAACGCGCGTAGCGCTCCTGCAAGCGCTGCAACTCGCCCTGTTGGACAGCCAGTGCCTGCTGGCTGGGTTGCCGCTGATGCTGCATCACCGTATTGAACCGTGCCACGCGCTGTTGGGCGTGACGCCACTGGCATCTGCCATCGGCTGCAACTGCCAGGCTCTCGCCACCTCGTCCTCCCGGGCCAGCGGCGCAGCCCCTGCGCTCAGGTCCGACAGGTACTCGATGCCCGACAGCAGACCGATGGCGAACTCCGCAAGCTTGTCATGCGGGGCGCGAATCACGGCTTTTTGGTCAATCGGCATGCCAGCCAGGCGCTGCGTGAACTCCAGGGTACGCGCGAAGTGGCCCCAGGCCACCAGCATGGCATGCTGCGTCGGGCTGCTGTGTTCTGTTGTCAAACTGCTGGCATCTCGGCTCATGGTGCGCCTCCTGAGCGAAGGCTAACCATGACCGATCGCGATGCCAAATGATGATTTTGTCAGCCCGTAAGCGATTCGGGCTGTGATTGCGCAAAACTTACGCTAAGGTAACAGGCAGGTAATCGTTCAGGGGGTCGGGAGCAGAGAAGGAGCTAGAAGGGCAGTCCAGTGAGCGGAAAGAGCCTCAGCCAAGAAGGGCAGGAGCGGGCGCTGCTGCTGCTGGCAGGTGGCCGAGACGGTCAAGATGCGTTCGGCCAAGCGCAAGCCAGCATCGCTGTGCGAGCCGAAGGAACCCTGGCGCCAGAGGACGGCTGGGCGCCAGGCGCGCTCGGCGGCGTTGTTGGTGGGCTCAAGGTCCTCGACGAAGAGGAAGGTCCAGAGGGCCGGCTCGTGGGCGCGCAGATCGGTACAGAGCGCGTGGGCTTTGGTCCAGGCCGGGAGCTTGAGCCCCTCGCTCAGGAGGTCGGCGAAGGCGCTGCGCACGGGCCGCATCTCAGTCTGGAGGGTGGCGCGATCAAGGTCGCCCTGTTTGAAGCGGTGCCAGAGCGCAAAGAGCTGCGCCACCACCGCCAGGGCCTGCTTCCCCAGGCGGCCGTGGCGGCGGTCTGACTGCAGGCCACGAGGTCGCGCTTGAGGTGGGCCCAACAGAGTTGGCGCTGGCCCACAGGCAGGGTGCGGTAGGCACTGTAGCGGTCGGAGCCGACCAGGCCCTGGAAGCCCGCCCCCAGCAGGGCGTGCAAGGCACAGGCACCGCGGGTGCTAGCCAGAGCGAAGACACTCCGGTGACGGCCACCCACAGCCAGCGTTTCTGCCCCGCCTGCTTCTAACTGGTCTCGTCCAGGTTGGCACGCGCACTGCCGTGGAGGGCGGTCTGCGCCTCGGCATCGGGCCGCTCCAACGCGGCGCTGACCTGCTCGCAGGCGCCCCCCACACTCAGTGGAATACCCCAGGCCGCCGCCAGCAGGCTGACCACCGCGCGCTGGCTCAGCCGGTAGCGCCCGCCGTTGAGCATTGCCACCAGCGCCGTCAACTGCGGTCCCAGCACCCCTGGCGCCACCGCTGCCGGCCGCTCGGCCTGCACCAGCGCGCGCACCCAGGACAGCGCACAGCTTGGTAGCGATGCTCCACCACCTCCGCGCGCACCGGCGGCAGTTCCCACCCCTGCTGGCGCAGCGGCGCTACCCCTTCCGCCGCGACTGGCGGCAAGCCGCACTCGCACGCCGGACAGGCCCCCGGCCAATGGTCTTCGATCCTGGTCAGCTCGTTCTCGGCCCCAAGCGCCCGCTGGGGCCCCGCGTGTCCTGGCTGCCCACCCCGTTTCCGTCCGCTGCTTGGCCGCGGCGGCACCGACGGCCCGTCCCACGAGGGGGGCCGTGACGAGTTCTGCGAACTCTGGTTCAAGCGCGCCTGCAGGCGCGCGACCTGCTCCCGCAGGCTGTGCCCCTGCGCTTCCAGCACGCTCACATAGGCCTCGACTTCAGGCTCCATGCGCTCCCGCAGCGCCTGCGGCAGTTCCGGCAGCTCGATCAGCTCGGCTGGCTCGCTCATACCTCCGAGTCTCCACACCTTTCCATTCTTGTCCACCCGACCCCTTCAAGGCGGGCCTGAACGATTACACAGGCAGTATGAAGAAACCTTCATAAAGGCAATATATCTCCGATGGCAACCTGAGGAAAGGCGCTGCTGCTGATATATGTCTGGAATAAAGCAGAAAAGCGGTGATGGCATAAAGCACCCCAAGTGTGAGCACACTAACTAAGCCGATCTTGAAGCGGTGAGGGTTTTTAATTAATTCTCTAAATCGTCTTCACTGGCTGAACGATAACTTCGAGAGGATACTTTAGGTATCTCATTTCTATATTCATTCAATTCCTTATCGAGGTCGTTAAAAGACCCTCGAGAGAATCGTCTTTCCTATAGAATTGGGTGGCGCGTGGGCGTATCATGCTCGCGGTGAACTCTAGCCTTGCCGGTGCATCGGGTTCCTTCTCCAACCGGAGGGTCCCCGCGCCAGTACCTCTATGCGTGAGGCAGTTGGGTCGAGTCATGACCGTCCGCAAGAAAAGCGTTCTCATCAGTATGGTGACGTTGTGTGGGCTGATCGTTGCGCTCTCGGTCGCCGCGCGCTTCATCGTGCTCCGCAGTTTCCTTGAGGTCGAGCGCCAGGAGACAGAGGCGAATCTCCAGCGCGTGCTCGACGCCCTCTCAAACGAGCTCGTGCAACTCAACCGTACGACCCGCGATTGGTCCGCCTGGGATGATAGCTACGCCTTCGTCGCCGGCGAACTGGACTCGTACGCCACGGCGAACCTCGCGGATGCCACGTTCGCGAACCTGCAGCTCAACCTGGTGGCTTTCGTCAACACGTCGGGTGATCTGATCTACGGCAATGTCTTTGATCTTGCGACCGAAGAATCGCGCCCGCTTCCGCAGAGCTTCCGAGCGCACCTCACGCCCAGCGATCTGCTCTTGAATCAACCAGATACTGAAAGCAGCCGCGTGGGTCTTCTCTCGCTGGCGGAAGGGCCCGTCTTGGTCGCCGCGCGGCCGATCGTGACGAGCGAGGGTAAAGGCCCAATCCGCGGCACCTTGATTTTCGGGCGCTTTCTTGACGCGGAGAAAGTCCAACAGCTGGCCGAAACCCTCCACTTGGCTCTCGCAATCTACCCATTCACTGATCCGGAGATACCTCTGGGAAACCTGGGGGCGCCGGTCTCAGGCGCCACCGGGGCACCGTTCCTCGTCCGGCCCTTGAGTGTGGATACGGTGGCCGGCTACACCGTGTTGAACGACCTCTATGGCCAGCCGAGTCTCGTGCTGCAAGTGGAGTCGCCACGCGCGGTCTACCAGCAGGGCCAACTCGGCCTGCGCTACTTTCTGCTGGCGTTGCTGGTGGCCGGGTTGGTCTTCAGCGTGGTCTTCCATGTCTCATTGGATCGGTGGGTACTTTCCAGGCTGGCGCACTCCCTCGCCTATCTCCGCGAGCGCGTCGGGCGCATCGCCGGCCATGACCTGGCGGCGCGCTTCGGAAGCGGCAGCGGGGACGAGCTGATGGACGTGGCACAGGCCATCAGCGATATGGTGGTGGTGCTGGAAGAAACGTTCAGCGAGCTGCAACAGAGTGAGGAGCGCTATGCCCTGGCCACGCGCGGGGCCAACGATGGCCTCTGGGACTGGGATCTGCAAACGAACCAGATCTACTACTCGACGCGCTGGAAGGCCATGCTCGGGTACAGTGAGGCTGAGATCGGTGACGAGCCGGATGAATGGTTCCGGCGAGTAGCGCCCGAGGACTCCGGACAGCTCTGGGCTGCTCTGAGCGCCCACCTCGAAGGCATCACCCACCACTTTGAACATGAATACCGGATTCTGCACAAAGGCGGGCAGTATCGCTGGGTGCTGGCTCGGGGCTTGGCAGTGCGTCCTGGGGACGGAAGCGCTACCAGGATGGCCGGCTCTCAGACCGACATCACGGAGCGGAAGCGCATGGAGGAGCAATTACTCCACGACGCCCTGCATGATGCTCTGACGGGATTGCCCAACCGAGTCCTCTTTCTGGATCGCCTGACCCAGGCGCTCGAGCGGGCCAAACGGCGGGAGGGCACCTCGTTCGCGGTCTTGTTCATGGACGTGGATCATTTCAAGCTCGTAAACGACAGCCTCGGGCACATATGGGGGGATGAGCTGTTGGTCGCGATCGCGCGGCGGCTGGAGGCTGTGCGACGCGCGGTGGATACCGTGGCACGGCTGGGCGGTGACGAGTTTGTGATGCTCCTGGACGACCTCGAGGGGACCGCCGACGCGATCACGGTGGCGGAGCGGATCCACCAGGCATTGGGGCCACCGTTAGGTCTGGGCGGGCAGGAGGTGTTTGTCTCCGTTAGCATTGGGATCGTGCTCAGTACCGATGGCTTGGACGCGCCGGAAGACCTGCTCCGCGACGCCGACATCGCGATGTATCGGGCCAAAGCCCTGGGCAAGGCTCGCTCCCAGCTTTTCGATCCCACGATGCGCGATCACGTCGTCGCGCGCCTGCTCGTCGAGACTGATCTCCGCCGCGCCGTCGAACGGCAGGAGTTTCGCCTTCACTATCAGCCCATCCTCGCCCTGGCGAGCGGCAGGATCACCGGCTTCGAGGCCCTCGTGCGCTGGCAGCATCCGGAACGCGGGCTCCTGGCGCCCGGGGCATTCATCGCTGCCGCAGAGGAGAATGGTCTGATCGTGCCGATTGGGGAGTGGGTGTTGCGGGAAGCCTGCCGGCAACTGGCGCGATGGCAACAGGAGTTCGCCACTGATCCGCTGCTGACCATCAGTGTGAATCTCTCCAGCCGGCAACTCATGCGGCCTGACCTCGTGGAGCGGATCGACCAGATCGTGCAGGAGGCCGGCGTTGATCCGGCCACGCTCAAGCTCGAGATCACTGAAAGCATCGTGATGGACAACTACGAAAGGACAGCAAAGATCCTGTCAGAGATCCGCTCCCGGGGTATCCAGATCTTCATGGATGACTTCGGAACCGGCTATTCGTCGTTAAGCTACCTGAGCCATTTCCCAATTCAGGCGATCAAGATTGATCGCTCGTTTGTCCAGGAGATGGTCAGCGATGGCAACCACCTGGAGATCGTGCGAACGATTCTGGTTCTGGCGCGGGAGCTTGACCTGAGCGTCCTGGCGGAGGGTGTCGAGACCCGGGAGCAGATGGACCAGCTTGTCGCGCTCGGGTGCGACTTGGTCCAGGGATACTTTATCTCGAAGCCGGTCGCTCCCGAGGAGGCTCAACGATTATTGGCGGCCGCACCGGTGGTGTTGTTGGATGACTGAGGGGGGCCTGTCCTTTTGATCATGAAGCTTTTTTTGACCGAGGCCTCTAGCGTTGGCCTTGTTCCTTGTCTACTGGTAACACTTTAGTTTTGTGAGCAGAGGACTGAGCTGCTCCCCGAAAACTGGACCAGATGATATGGTAGAGTCCTCTCGACAAGGGGAGGAACAGCATGCAGGTCAGCCAGTTTTCGCAGGCGCAGATCGTGGCAATCTTGCAGCAGGCCGAGCGCGGCGAGCAATCCATTGGCGCGATCTGTCGTGAACCTGGGATCGCGGAAGTTACCTGCTACCGCTGGCGCAAGAAGTAGGGTAGCATGACCGTTCCTGAAACGCAGCGGTTACGCGAGCTGGAAAAAGAGGATGCGCGCCTCAAGCGGCTGCTGGCTGAGCGCGATCTGGAAGTGGATGCGCTCAAGGAACTGCTGGCAAAAAAGGGATACCCATCAGCGAGCGCCGCGCGGCGGTGCAGTTCTTGGTCCAACGTGGGCTGGCGCACCGGCGTGCCGGCCTGCTGGCCGGGGTGGCGCGTTCAACCTTCCCCTATCAAGCGCGACCTGACCTCAACGCTGACCTGGCTGGGGAAATTCAGGGCGTGGCGCAGCGGCATCCGCGCTCTGGCTATCGGCGGGTGTGGGCGCTGCTGCGACGTCGCGGTCGGCAGGTCAACAAAAAGCGCCTCCACCGGCTGCGGAAACAGGCCAAGCTGCAGGTGCGCAAACCGAGCCGCAAACGGCGGCGTGAATCGGCAGCCCGCCCGCCGGTCCAGGCCACCCATCCCGGTCATGTCTGGACCTACGATTTCATTCATGATCACGGCACGAGTGGCACGAAACTCAAGGTGCTCACGGTGATGGACGAATTCACGCGCGAAGGGCTGGCGATCGAGGTCGCCCGTTCCATGCCGGCTCCCACCGTCCTGGCCGTCTTGAAGCGCCTGTTCGAGACGCACGGCGCCCCGCAGTTCTTGCGCTCCGACAATGGCCCCGAGTTCATTGCCGTGATCGTCCGTTCCTGGCTCGCGCTGCACCAGACCGTCACGCTCTACATCGAGCCTGGTTGTCCCTGGCAGAATGGCTTCGGTGAAAGCTTCAACGGCACCGTTCGCGATGAGTGTCTCAACCTGTATGCCTTCAACTCCGTGACCGAGGCACGTTTGTACCTCGATGTCTTCCGACCGCAGTATGAATGAAGAGCGTCCGCACAGCAGCCTGGGTTATCGCACCCCGGCTGAATTCAAACGCGACTGGTTCAAAAGCCAGTCTTCATCCGATGGACTCTAACAGCTCCATTGGTCCAGATTTTGGGGAGCATGTCAGCTCGCACCTGGGTAGGGATCGCCGGTGTCACCGAAGTTGATTTGAAAGTCCAAGTCTCCCCGGCCGTCGGCCTCTTCCAAATCGACGAGACGTCGGCTGTCAGTGGCATTCGTCTCGTTGGTGGAGGTGCGGGTCTCGTCAATGTGCCAGATCAGTAATCCACACCCCGGTAAGCCGGCATCATAGCCCGTTTGCTGCCGGTTCTCCACCAGGAAATACTCGCCCGTCCCTGAACGACGACCGAAGCTCCAATCGATCCCTCCAGGATTGTCCCCCAGTTGAATGACCCGCGGGCTTGTCTCCACCTCTGGAATGAGGATGCCTGTTTCTGTACCACTTGCCTGATAGGGTGTTAGCCAGCCTTGATACCATTTGCTGAACGCGTCGGGATGGCTCGGCTTTGAGCCGAGATAGCCCGTTGTCCGTAGCCAGAGACCATAGCCCATCACGCTCCACGTGCCAACGCCGCTGGAACTGTAATCGCCGTCATAGAGGTCTGGCCAGTACAGATCATGCCCCATCTCATGGATCATGACACCGATCGTTGTCATGTGGCCGGGAGGATCGTCGAGAGTACAATCTTGCTCCGCGAGGAGGGTATAGCCGCCACCCACAGGGTAGTAACCGACGAGCTTGCCATCGACTATTGGCGCAGGAGGCCACGAGTTCCCAAACGCCCCTCGATGGCTCCACAAGTTTGGGGTGCAGGCTAAGGCCGACCCACCATAGCCGGTCGTGTATCCTGCGGCGACAATCGTGATGTGAAGTTCGTTGGGGGTGATGTAACCGTTGCCGTTCCTGTCGTAGCTGGCAAAGTTGACGTAGGGATCGGCCGCGATGATGGCATCGTGGGCTAGCTGCCGCTCGGCATTCCCAGGACGTCCTCGCGTATCAGGGTGGTTGTAGCCAATGTTGACCCAGCCGACGATACCGTCGTTCGCGACGCCATAGCTCTCAGCCGCTGGAGTGAAGAGAAGTTGGCCGTACGAGACTTCCTGGTAGTAGTGGGCGAGGCTATCGATGGTCCCGAAGAATCCGTCATGCCACTGTGCTGCCGTTGTTCCGACTGATGGCCGATCCGCGAACTCGACCAGGATCACCAGAGTGCTGTGCGTACCAGTATTGCCAGCCATGCCCGCTGGGGCCGATGAGAAGTCGGAGAGCTGCCACGCCTCCGCGACTCGTACATCCCGCAGGTGCTTCTGGATAGCCGTGGGCTGATCACGCGGTGGACGAAGCAAGCTTGACACCAACCGCCCAGCAGCATCGCGGACAGCGTAATGCCAGAAGCCCGTGGTGTCGTCACGTAAAACCGTGTGTCCGCCCGTCGTCTCATAGCCGTTGGCCCACTCGTCACCATAGGCTATGGCTTCAAAGGTCGTTCCGTCGGGTTGAACGAGCGTAACGACAAGGGGCGCGGCTGGCCCCGCTAGAACTGCTGTCGGCCACAAAAACATGAGAGCACACACGAGAGGAACCCACGGTCTCGCATGGCTCGTTGCGAATCGCCCTCGTTGCTTGATGTCGGCTCGCATGGGCTATCCCAAGTAGGAACGGTACTCTTTTTGGCCGCAAAGGTTGAGATACTGGCGCTGCTGACAGCACCCGCGTAGCGCCTTCTAGTGGACCTGAGAGCGGACCGTCTCTTCGGAGCGGCAACAGGGAAAAAGAGAGACCTGCTCATTCTCCTTCCACTATAAGTCTCTTCGGATTCGCTCATCAACGTTGCAAGGTGCCGAAAGATATCCTGCAAATGTACCATAATGTGTTTGGCTTTGTGCGAGCCAACGTCAATTCAATCTTGTAGGGTCCCGTCGAGGGCTACCAGCCGAGATCGCCCCGCCATCCGAACCTGAAATTGCCACCTGTTCCATCGCGGTGCCTTGGTTTCAAAAAGCCAAGTATTGGAGGGAGTAAGATCAGCTCGCTGATTTGCACACCTCGATCTCTAGCTATCCGAGCGCATCTCGCGGTGCCGGGCAAAGATGTAACCAACGCTCACCCAAAGCTACCTGCAGCGCCTCGCCCCAGCCTTTTCCCCGCGCGAGGCGCCGAAGATGCCGCTAGTTTGTGGCGAATACTGAGAGCGACAACACGTCAAGCCGCGTGATCTCCGCCGCTTTGTAGACACTCAGCGTGGGGAGCAAGCGATGAGCAAGGCTCAGAGAGCATCGGGCTGCAGATCCTTGCGGATACCTGATTAGGTCGCTAATGTGCGGGGTTTGGCGAATTGGTACAAATGGCAGGCGCCGGTTTGTAGTGCGCGCTTCAGCGCGCTATTGCAAGTTTCCAATTGAACCAGACAATCGCTGACGGGAGCCGGGCGGGCAGGCAGCCCGGCGGTTGCCTGTCCTGGCCGGCCAGGCCAGGGAAACCGCGGCTGGAGGCCTCTGGCCGGACGTGGTCCTCCGGGCACACGGGGGCTCGGATTCAGGTGAAACGGGGCAACCGGGTGCACAACGAGCCGCTTGCCCTCCCGGAAGGCGATTTCGCCACCAGTGCCTCCTGTGCTTGCGGCCCGCGCCGAGAAATGCAAATGGTGCTACGGCGAACAGCGCGGCGGGCTATTTTCAGGAGAGCCCTCCATGCGTCAGGGCGCACAACGCAGGATGAAAATGTGCTAGAATGTCGGCCGAGTCGCGGCGGGCATCAAGGTCGGCCGATTGATGATGCCGAGAGCGTGAAGTGAGAGTCGGACCTGGATGCCGAACGGCACACCCCATTGTGGTCCCCCGGACAGCGGGGAAGCACGGACGGTAGGATCTTGATGGCCAGGGCATCCTGCCCGCCGCTCCAGTGAAACGGAGGAGCGGATGCCAGTGAGAGGGACTCATTGTGCGGGCGTTGAGGTGCACACGAAGACGATCGTGGTCGGCTGCCTGACAGCGGGGCCGGATGGCACGGGGCGTCGCGAAACTCGAACCTTCGGGACGACGACCAGCGAGTTGGTGGCGTTGTCGGATTGGCTGACGAGCCGGGGGATCACGCCTATCGCGATGGAAAGCACGGGTGAGGATTGGAAGCCGGTCTCCAACGTGCTGGCAGCCAACTTTGAAGTGCTGGGGGTGAATGCGGCGCCTAGCAAGAACGTGCCAGGTCGCAAGACCGATGGCACGGATGCCGAATGGATCGCCGAGTTGTTGCGGCACGGCCTGCTGCGCGCCAGCTTCATTCCACCGCTGGCGCAACGAGAGCGGCGTGACTTGACCCGCCAACGGACGATCTTGGTTCAGGAACGGGCAGCAGGGGTCAATCGGCTGCAGAAAGTGGTGGAATGGGCCAACCTCAAACTGAGCGGGGTCGTCACCGACGTGGTCGGCGTGTCGGCGCGTGCGATGCTGGCCGCGATCGTGGATGGCCAGAGCGATGTGGCGCTCTTGGCGGAGCTGGCCCGCGGACGGTTGCGCCGCAAACGGGCGGAACTGGAACAGGCCTTGGACGGGCACGGGCCTGATCACCATCGCTGCTTGATGGCGCAGCCTGTGACCCACGTTGACTTCCGCGCTGACCAGATGGCGGCCTGCGACCCCCAGATCACCGCTCTGATCGAGGCCCAGTCGCCCCCTGCCGACCCACCGGCGGCGCGTGAAGCCCAGTCGCTGACGCCCGCCGCGCCTCCTGAGCAGACCCCCGACGTTGAAGGCGCCTGGCCGTGGGCAGAGGCGGTCGCGATTGGGGACAGGATCCCTGGCAGTGGTCGCCGGGTGGCTGAAATCATGGTCGCCGAAATCGGGACCGCTATGCGCCGTTTTCCCGCCGCCGCCCACCTCGCCAGTTGGGCCAAACTAGCCCCCGGCCACAACGAAAGGGCCGGCAAACGCACTTCCGGTCGCATTGGCACCGGCAATCTCTGGTTGCGAAGCGCCTTGATTCAGGCGGCTCAGGCCGCGGTCAACCGCCAAGACTCGTTCCTGGGCGCCTTCTATCGCCGCCTTGTCGCCCGCCGTGGGGTCAAGAAAGCCATTGTCGCCGTCGCCCAGAAGCTCTTGACCACCGCCTCCACCCTGCTCTGCAAGCGTGAGCACTCCCATGAGCGCGGTGCTGAATACCTTGATGAGCGCCGCACGCAACGGCGGGTCAATCGCTTACGCCACGACCTCGAGACACTCGGTTATACCGTCTCGCTCGAGCCTGTCGCCGCTTTGGTGGCGTAACCGTTCCGGGCCTTGCCTGTGGCTTTGCTTGCCCACTGCCCCGACCTATTTTCACGGTAGGATCAGTCCAGTGGGGGGAAGTTTCGAAATGCTAGCGCAATTCACAGCAGGCTCTATGGCAGTCCTGATAGCTGCTTTCACTTTCTTGACAGTCAGCATTGCTGTCACCAAGCCAATGCCTTTTCGTGCAGCCTATATTGCGGTTGGATCTAAACAGAGGCGGGCACGTGAGTTGATTGAAGAAATGGCGTTGCGGAGCCGGTCGTCTTGATGCTTGCGAAGGAGTGTGATAGAGTGTCGGCGCGAACGTGACGCATCACTCGATTCGGCGCACCGGATCGACGCTTCAGGCTCCCGACGTGCCCCGCAAGACACCACTGCCACGCTGCGGCGGGAGCGCGGCCCGCTGCGGTGGGGGACTCAAAGAAATACACGGGGATAGGTGGGCAACCTCTGTGTTGTGGAGAGGCTTGTCCACTTTTTGTTTGGCGGGTTGAGGCGCGAGGCCGTTGCCGCACAACCAAACGCCAGCTTCCTGAATGGAGGCGGTGCGGACCGGATTTGATCTCCTTGTGGCGACGGATGGACTGACCAGAGCGGCATCATCGGCTGTGCAGGGGGATTATGTATCCTCTCAAAAAGCCGGGGGAGGGCGGTGTGTGGAGGTGCGGCTGCACCGCGCCTCCACACACCGCCCCAGAAAACTGAAAAGATATGGGATAATGACGATTGGGGGCGGACTCATCTGCCAGGACGGGGCGTATGCCGAATCTTGTCGGCAGAATAACAAGTTGACCTAAGGAAAGATCATGAGCGAAACCGTTTTTAAACAAGTCAATTACGACCTGCATTCCCTGGTCAAGTATATCGAACTGGGTGAGATCGGTTTGCCCGACATTCAGCGCCCGTTTGTCTGGAAAAACGCCAAAGTGCGGGATTTATTCGACTCCATGTATCGGGGTTACCCGGTGGGTTACTTGCTGTTCTGGCAAAACGGATTTTCCGATGATGCCCGTGTGATTGGCACGGATACCAAACAAAAACCTCCGCGCCTGTTGATCGTGGACGGCCAGCAACGGTTAACGTCTCTATATGCGGTTGTAAACAGGATTCCGGTGATCCGCGAAAACTATGGCAGCGAACTGATTCATATTGCTTTTAATCCACTTCTAGAGAAATTTGAAGTTGCCGATGCAGCCACCCGTAGAGATAAGTCATACATTCCCGACATCTCCATATTGTGGAGCAAGGAGACGGACCTGTTCGAGGTTGTTGACCGTTATCTTTCTGAATTGAGAGGTTCACGCGAAGTCAGCAGCGAGGAAGAAAAGCGAATAAAAAGGACGATTTCAAAACTCCAGTCACTTTTGAGTTTTCCCTTTACTGCACTGGAACTCTCGGCGAATATCAGCGAAGAGGATGTGGCCGATGTTTTTGTGCGCATCAACAGCAAAGGCACACCGCTCAACCAGGCTGACTTTATTCTGACGCTGATGTCGGTCTTCTGGGATCACGGTCGAACTCAGCTTGAGCGCTTCTGCCAGGAGGCGCGCAAACCATCAGGAGGCAAGCCCTCACCGTTCAATCATTTTATTCAACCCGACCCTGATCAACTGCTGCGGGTCAGCGTGGGACTTGGATTCAAGCGGGCACGACTCAAATATGTTTATTCCCTGTTGCGGGGGAAGGACCTGGAAACGGAACAATTCAGCGATGAGCGGCGAGTTATGCAGTTCGAAGTGCTCAAAAAAGCCCAGGAACGGGTAGTCAATCTTCAGTATTGGCATGACTTCATGAATTGTATTCGGTTGGCGGGTTTCCGCAGCGGCAAGATGATCAGTTCACAGAACAACCTGCTTTTTTCTTACATCCTCTATCTTCTCGGACGGACAGAGTACGGCGTTGAAGAATTCCGCCTGCGAAGGGTTATCGCACGGTGGTTTTTCATGTCCAGCCTCACAGGACGCTTCACCGGCTCGCCGGAGACAAGCATGGAATTCGACCTGGCCCGCTTCCGTGAAGTGAAAGATGCGGATGGTTTCGTGAATATATTGGAACGTGCCTGCGATCTGGCGTTGACGGAGGACTATTGGAAAATTACACTGCCGAATGACCTGGCAACATCATCGCCCCGAAGCCCTTCGCTGTTTGCCTACAACGCAGCCCAGGTGTTGCTCGACGCATACGCTCTGTTTTCCAAATTAAAGGTTTCGGAGCTGCTAGACCCGGTATCACAAGGGGTTCGTGGGGCGATAGAGCGGCATCACCTTTTTCCAAAGGGCTATCTCGGGACGCTCGGCATTACCGATTTGCGAGAGACAAATCAGATCGCCAACTATGCACTCGTCGAGTGGGGTGATAACATCAAGATCTCAGATCAGTCTCCTGCCGCTTATCTGCTGGGATTGTTATCACGCTTCAGCAAAAAAGAACAGGCGCGTATGTACCATTGGCACGCTCTCCCCGAGAATTGGGAACAGATGAATTACCAGGGCTTCCTGGAAAAACGGCGGGAACTGATTGCCCAGGTTATTCTGGAAGGCTATCGAACACTTACGGCTGAACAGGTCGAAATAGCTCCAGTTCCGTCCCTTTCCATAAACGACATCATCGAAACCGGCGAATCGAGCGAAGTTGAATTTAAATCCACTCTACGGGTGAACTTGCATACCGGCAGCAGAGATCCAAAGATTGAATTGGCAGGATTGAAAACTATCGCGGGATTTCTCAACACAAATGGTGGCACTCTAACGATCGGTGTTGCCGATGACGGTACTCCTCTCGGCATTAATGCTGACGGTTTTGAGAATGAAGATAAAATGAGCCTCCATCTTGTGAATCTGATAAAAGACCGCATAGGGCCGACGATGATGCAGTTTATCCATGCGCGCTTTGAAGATTATGACAGTTGTAGAGTTATGGTTATTGAGTGCTCCAAAGCCAGAACACCCGTATTTGTAAAAGATGGAAACATGGAGCGCTTTTATATCCGTACCGGCCCTTCTACGACAGAATTAAGCGCCAGTCAGACACAAGAGTATATCAAACAGAGGTACAAGGGCTAATAAGCGACTTAACTCCATTTTAAACCACGAAGCGAACTCATCTGTAAAGCCGGGGGCGGAGAACGTCTTCGGTCTTGCTATTTCGCTCCGTAGGGTGTGTGATGGTTGAACCGACCTTCATGGATACAGAGGACAGCGCAACCGTGATTCCCAGCACAGCGAGAGCAGACAACCGCGCATCTGAAGCATATGCACGAAGTATCTTCGAGTGGCTCTATCCTGACCTGAGTACCCGTCGCGGTTGCTCTCGTCTGCTTACCAGCGCGATTCTGTTTGCCAACCAACAGAGTTCTTCCTGCTGGGGCGTGACGCTATTCTCAAATCGAGTGCGGCTCAATGTCGGCCAAATGGAGGTTGTCGTTCTCCGCCCATCCGAGGTTTACCTTGTGCTGGCTGAGCCGGGCATCCCAGAGTCGGTGCGGGAACAAATCGCCTCATATTTGTTTTTCCCGCTAGGCGCTTACCCCAGTGTCCCTGGGGAGAAGGCATTGTGTCGAGTGCCGCCGTCACGGATCGAAAGGATCTACCCGCTCGTTGAGGCCGCACATCAGGCCTTGGTACAGCGGGCCGCAGAACGGAAAAGGACAACGCCGTTTCAGGCAAGCTTTTCTCCAGGTGTGATTCAATATCTGAGAACATTGCTTGGTGCTTGGCTGCCGTTACCCTCTTATTTTGCGCAGATTGGTTACGAAGCAGGGCTGTTTCCCGACGAGGTTCGAGAGGAAGATATTTTTCGCGAGGGGGCGGTGCGCCACGTATCGGTCAACGCTTACGAGCGCGATTCAAGGGCACGCCAGCGATGTATTGAGTTCTACGGCACCAGTTGTATTGTCTGCGGTCTCAACTTTGAGGAGCTTTACGGCGAGGTGGGTACGAGCTTCATCCATGTCCATCACCTCCGACCACTTGGCGAAATTGGAGCAGAATACGAGGTTGATCCGCGGAACGATCTTCGTCCTGTCTGTCCGAACTGCCATGCGATGATTCATCGTCGTGTACCAGCATTCAGCATCGAAGAAGTCAAAGCGTTTTTGAACGAGTCACGAGTTCCCTCTGAAATCATGAGGAGGCGGCGCACCTAACTCCTGGCGCTTCGGTCGCGTGCGGCTGACGGCTACTTCCACCGTGAACCGACTACTTTGGCCAGAGCCACGTACACCGCTCGTAGAAGCCTCAACAGGGCGGCTGCAAGCGTGTTAAGCCGTCGCGACATTATTGCCTTGATCATTGAGGTGCTGGACGGGGGAAGTCTGGAGGCACAGGATGGTTTCTGACGAACTTGGCAATGCGGCCCCATCGGTCGAAGCATACCGTGACGCCCTGATGGCTCTTTGCAACAGTCTTCCTGGCAACCATCTTCGGATGCTTCAAATGCACTATGCCGCGCCACAGCAAACGATTAACCCAGAAATCTTTGCGCAGGAGGTAGGCTACTCAAACCGCAGTGCTGTCAACCTTCAATATGGGTTGCTTGCAAAGCGTGTGTGCGAGATTCTCAATTTGAAGCTGAGGTTTCACATTCAGGCTTTGATTATCTTTGTACATTCGGAGTCAGCAACAGGGAAAGCGGCAACGTGGATCATGCGGCCGCAAGTCGCTGGGGCACTGGAGCAACTGGGTTGGGTCCAAAAGCTGACCGCACTTCCAAATCGAGTACCCGCTAAGGCATCTGAGGTATTAGGGAGTCCACATGAGCAGGCTACCGATTTCAATGAGTGGCAGATGGATGTGCGCCGTTGGTTGCACTCACGCCACGACTTCTCCACTGATTTGGCGAGTAACATCGTCTCCTTCTTCGAACTTGCGTTTGAGCACACCCGTTGTCCGCAACGTGCCTGGTTTGGCGTCCATTCCTCGGCCGTGAGCCTGGTTGTTGGGGGCATCTTCCTAGCGGCAATCTGTCGCTCCGGCGAGAACCGAGGCGTCTGGTTACTCGTGGATCAGCAACCGCCTGCGTTTGAAGGTGTTGAGTATTGGCCGGTGAAATCAACCCGGAACTCCAAGTTTCCTTTGATCTGGGCCCATTCATCCTTGCTGACGGTTATTCCAAACCTGATTCAGAATGCACGCATCTGGGAATCGTTCAGTGCGGCGTCAGAGAAGATCCTTTACACACCACGGGTTGCGAGTGATCGAGATGCGGTGCAGGAACGCCGGAAGAAGCGGCGTCTCACCGATTTTTGGGGCAACCGTGCGGTGAACCTGTTTCCCGACGAAGTGGATGAGAAGGCAGAATTCCGAGAAGGTGCGAAGCGCCAAGTCACCGTCAATGCCTATGAGCGTGATCCAAGAGCGCGTGAAGCTTGTATCCAGCATTATGGTGCACGTTGTTTCATCTGTGGATTTTCATTTGGAGAATTCTACGGCAAGGTAGCCGACGGCTTCATACATGTACATCATTTGCGTCCGCTTTCGGAAATCGGCGCGGAGTACACAATTGATCCAATAGAAGAGCTGCGTCCAGTGTGCCCAAACTGCCATGCGGTCTTGCATCTTCATCCGAAGTCACCGTTTAGTATTCAGGAGGTCGTCGAGTTATTGCATCAGAGGAGCGCGAGTTAAGCGATAATGCAGTTTGATTGTGGAAAGGGTCACGACGATGGTGGTCATCCCACTCAGCAACGACACCAGACGGCGGGAATGTTGCTAATCTGGACCGTTGTCCAACCAGCGGCTGCACCGGACGCAACGGGCGCGGGCCGCACTGTGAGTTTGCCTTCAGCATCGTCTCTTTGCTATCGGTGTTGGCGGTACTCTCGCCTTGCGCCGGTGAGCTATAGGGTCGTCCGGCCGCGAAAGTACTGCAGGCAGTAACGAATGCGTACCACAATCCAAAACCAACTCGTCACCCGTCGGTAACGCGCCATTCCTCACGTGGCCCGAGGTCTCATCCTCACAAGATCACACGAGTAGCATGACAGAACAATTCTTTGAAGAACCAATCCTAAACTCCCCCTACGTGTATCCATCCCGCCATTGGGAGCTTGACGCGGATGGCCAGCCAACCAACCGCATTGTAGCACGGCGACGGTCGGCCGATTTTGTCACGCCCGTTCCTAAGCCCAAGAAACGCAAACGTGCGGAAGCCCAGCAGTTAGGATTCGTCTTCGGGAGCGGATTTACAGAGAACGCGGATGGTCCGGCGGGCGACATCCAACTCTACAACCCCACCGAATTTATTAACGGCGTTCGACAGCAGGTGGACCGCTGGCGACAGGTGCCCAACCCGGAGGATTGGCACGTTACCCCAGAGACGGCCCGCTTGCTGCACCACTGGCGGCACCACCCGTTTCAGGGCCTTCGCCCCTTTTTCTGCCAGGTGGAAGCGGTGGAAACGGCTATCTGGCTGGCCGAAGTCGCCCCCAAATTGGGCAGGCGCGGCGAAACGTTCCTCGATCACATTCAGAGCGCGAATGAACAGGCCAACCCGGACCTGCTGCGGATTGCACTCAAATTGGCCACGGGGGCGGGCAAGACCACTGTGATGGCCATGCTCATCGCCTGGCAAACCGTCAACGCCGTCCGTCACCCCAACAGTCCCCGCTTTACGCGTGGTTTCCTCATTGTGACGCCGGGGATCACCATCCGCGACCGCCTGCGCGTGCTCCAGCCCAACGACCCCGACAGCTACTACGCCGGCCGCGAGTTGGTGCCCACCGATACGCTCGGCGATATTGCCCGCGCCAAAATTGTGATCACCAACTACCACGCCTTCAAGTTGCGCGAGCGGATGAACCTCTCAGCCGGCGGACGGGCGCTGCTCCAGGGGCGCGGCCCCGAACTGCAAACCGTCGAGACGGAAGGGCAGATGCTCCAGCGGGTGATGCCTGATCTGATGGGGATGAAAAACATTCTCGTGCTCAACGACGAAGCTCACCACTGCTACCGCGAGCGCCCCCAAAACGATGACCTCGACGAGCTGAAGGGCGAGGAAAAGGACGAGGCCAGGAAAAACAATGAGGCCGCCCGCTTGTGGATCTCGGGCATCGAAATGGTGAAGCGCAAGCTGGGGGTGCGCACCATCTACGACCTGTCGGCCACCCCCTTCTTTTTGCGCGGCTCGGGCTACGTTGAAGGGACGCTCTTCCCGTGGACGGTCAGCGATTTCTCGCTGATGGATGCCATCGAATGTGGCATTGTCAAACTGCCGCGCGTGCCGGTGGCGGACAACATCCCCGGGGGCGAGATGCCCAAGTTCCGCAACCTCTGGGAGCACATCCGCACCAAAATGCCCAAGAAAGGGCGGCGCAAAGCGGCCACTTTGGACCCGCTGAGCCTCCCAGCAGAGCTGCAGACGGCGCTGGAAGCACTGTATGGCCATTATGAAAAGACGTTTGAAAGCTGGCAGCAAGCCGGGATTCGCGTGCCGCCGGTCTTTATCGTGGTCTGCAACAACACCTCGACCTCGAAATTGGTCCACGACTTCATCAGCGGCTTCCAGCGGGTGGGCGAGGATGGCGAGACAGAAGCGTACCACGAAGGACGTCTGCCGCTCTTTCGCAATTTCGACGAGTACGGCAACCGGCTTGCCCGCCCGCGCACGCTATTGATCGACAGCGAGCAGCTTGAGTCCGGCGATGCGCTCGACAAAGATTTTCGCGAGATGGCGGCGGACGAGATCGAGCGCTTCCGCCGTGAGATTGTGGAGCGCAGCGGCAATCTGGCCGATGGCGAGACGATTTCCGACCAGGATTTGCTGCGCGAGGTGATGAACACCGTGGGCAAAGAGGGTCGGTTGGGCGAATCGGTGCGCTGCGTCGTGTCGGTGGCGATGCTTTCGGAAGGGTGGGATTGCCAGACCGTCACCCACATTCTCGGGGTGCGCGCCTTTGGCACCCAACTGCTCTGCGAGCAGGTGGTGGGGCGGGCGCTGCGGCGGCAATCGTACGACCTCAATGAGGAGGGGTTGTTCAACGTGGAATATGCCGATGTCCTCGGCATCCCGTTCGACTTTACCGCCCGGCCGGTGATTGTGAAACCGCAGCCGCCCCGGGAAACGGTGAGCGTCCATCCTGTCCGGCCGGACCGCGACGCGTTGGAGATCCGGTTTCCACGGGTGGAGGGGTATCGCGTGGAGCTGCCCAACGAACGGCTGACCGCTCGCTTCACGGCCGATTCCGTGCTGGAGTTGACGCCCCTCCTCGTCGGCCCGTCGGTGACCCACAATCGGGGCATCATTGGCGAGGGCGTTGATCTGACGGTGCAACACCTGGGGGAGATCCGCCAATCGACTATTCTCTTTCACCTGGCGAAGCATCTGCTCTATACCAAATTCCGCGACCCGGGGGAAGAGCCGAAGCTGCATCTGTTTGGCCAGCTCAAACGCATCACGCGGCAGTGGCTGGATGGTGGCTACTTGCGCTGCACCGGGGGCACCTACCCCGCGCAGTTGCTCTACCAGGAGATTGCGGATATGGCCTGCGAGCGCATCAAAGCGGCCATCACCGAAGCGATAGACGGCGAACGCCCCATCAAAGCGATTCTGGATGCCTATAACCCCACCGGCTCCAGCGCGCACGTCAACTTCACCACCTCGAAGGTGACCCGCTGGCAGACCGACCCGCGCCGCTGCCACCTCAACTGGGTGGTGTGCGACAGCGAATGGGAGGCGGAATTTTGCCGCGTGGTGGAGGCCCATCCCCGCGTGCACGCCTACGTCAAGAACCAGGGTCTGGGGTTGGAAGTGCCCTATTTGTATGGCGCAACCCCGCGCAACTATCTGCCCGACTTTATCGTTCAGATCGACGATGGGCACGTGAAAGACGGGCAGCCCGATTGGCTCAACCTGATCGTGGAGGTCAAGGGGCTGCGCGGCGAGGATGCGAAAGCCAAGGCTACCACCATCCGCAACTACTGGGTGCCGGGGGTGAACAACCTGGGAACCTACGGCCGCTGGGCCTTTGCCGAAATGACGGCCGTTTTTGAGATCCAAGCCGAGTTTGACAGACTGATTCGTGGCCTGGTTGCAGCAAAACCACAAACGGCATCGTAATCGTAATCGTGCTCGTGATCGTGATCGAGATTCGATTACGAATACGATTACGAATACGATTACGATAGCGATAGTGGCGGAGATGCAGTGGAATCATTTGGGCACGAGAAACTCGATGTTTACCGTGCTGCGCTGGAGTATGTCGCCATTGTTTATCAGCTTGCCGGGCGGTTGCAAGGCAATCATCGCCATGCGCGCGACCAATTGTTGCGCGCGTCACAGTCAATCCCCCTGAACATCGCTGAGGGAAATGGCAAGACCAGCCCCGCCGACCGGCGCCGATTTTTTGAGATTGCTCGGGGTTCGGCGCTGGAATGTGCCGCAATCCAGGATGTGTTGCAAGTTGGTTTGGCGATAACGGCAGAGGAAAACTCGCAGAGCAAGCAATTGCTCACTCGGATTGTGGCGATGCTGACGAAACTTTGTCAGGCGCAGGTAAAATCCTGATCGCTGTCGTAATCGTATTCGCAATCGCTATCGTAATCGTATTCGTAATCGAAATTCGATTACGAATACGATTACGATCACGAATACGATTAGGGATGCGCTTGGGAGAAGGATGGAAATTGGATGGCCCGCAAACCGAAGCAACCCAAAAGCGTGGAAACCTTGAAGCACGGCCATGCTCGCCGCCCCAACATCCCCACCGCGGAGTATGAACCGGTGATGGCGGACGAGGAGAAAAGCCCAATCCAGGTGGCCTATGAACGGCGCAACCGGGATCTGGACCCGCAGTTGGTCTGGCGCGGGAAGGATGAGCAGGACTGGTCCGACCTGGTGGTGCCCGCCCCACCGCTCTACATCCAGGAGAAGGTCCACCCCAAGGTGCTGATCGATGATCTGCTGCGCCAGAGCCGGGCTCGCACGAACGCCGACCGGCCGCAGCAGTTGAACCTGTTTGCCGACTTTAATGGCCTGCCCGCCGGCGCGGACGCCACCGACTTTTACCGCCACGAGGGGAACTGGACCAACCGCATGATTTTGGGCGACAGCCTGCAGGTGATGGCCAGTTTGGCCGAGCGCGAGGGGCTGCGCGGCCAGGTGCAGTGCATCTACATCGACCCGCCCTACGGCATCAAGTTCAACTCCAACTTTCAATGGTCCACCACCAGCCGCGACGTGAAGGACGGCAACCGCGACCACATTACGCGCGAGCCGGAGCAGGTGAAGGCGTTCCGGGATACCTGGCGGGATGGCATTCACTCCTACCTGACCTACCTGCGCGACCGGCTGACGGTGGCGCGTGATTTGTTAGCTGATAGCGGGTCGATCTTTGTGCAGATTGGGGATGAGAATGTGCACCGGGTAAGGGCGGTGATGGATGAGGTGTTTGGCGAGGACAATGCCGTTTCGCTTATTTCCTTCCGGACAACAACAGGCCTTGGTGAACAGTTCTTGGATTCCGCGTGCAACTACTTGGTCTGGTATTGCCGGGACAGGACGAAGTTGAAATATCGTGAGCTTTTCAAAGCAAAAGGGCTGGCTGAAGACGTGGGAGGCCGTTACCGGCGCGTTCAGCTTTCACCGTTTGATCGGCGATCGATGACTGCTGAGGAGCGCGCAGAACCGACTTCGCTTCCAAGTGGCGCTGCCATTTATCGCAATGACAATCTCACTTCACAAAGTGGCGGAGAGAAATCTGCGTTCCCAGTAATCTACTCGGGTCAGAGCTTTCGACCTGGACGCGGCTATTGGAAAACAAATGAAGTCGGTATGCAGCGATTGCTCAGAGCGGAGCGCATTGCAAGTCCGACACCCAACTCGATCCAATATGTCAGGTTTCTGGACGACTTTGCTGTTTCCAAGTTCAGCAACGTTTGGACCGACACCCAAACGGGTGCGTTTACAGATGAAAAGATTTACGTCGTTCAAACAAACGCCAAAGTGATTGCACGCTGCATCCTCATGACCACCGACCCCGGCGACCTCGTTCTCGATCCTACCTGTGGTTCCGGCACCACAGCCTACGTCGCCGAACAGTGGGGGCGGCGCTGGATCACCATCGACACGTCGCGGGTGGCGCTGGCGCTGGCCCGCACCCGCATCATGGGAGCGCGTTACCCCTACTACCTGCTGGCCGACTCGAAGGCGGGGCAACTGAAAGAAGCGGAGATCACGCGTACCGCCCCCTCCACCGCCCCCACCTATGGCAACATCCGCCACGGCTTTGTCTACGAGCGGGTGCCGCACATCACGCTCAAATCCATCGCCAACAACGCCGAGATTGATGTGATCTGGGAGCGGCATCGGGAAACGCTGGAGCCATTACGCCAACAACTCAACGCCGCCCTGGGGAAACAGTGGGAGGAGTGGGAGATACCGCGCGACCCTGACCCCGCCTGGCCGGACGAGGTGCAGGCGCTGCACCGGCTGTGGTGGGAACAGCGCATCGCCCGCCAGAGGGAGATTGACGCCTCGATTGAGGCCAGGGCGGATCAGGAGTTCCTCTACGACAGGCCCTACGAAGACAGATCAACGGTGCGCGTGGCGGGACCCTTCACCGTGGAAAGCCTCTCCCCGCACCGCATCCTGGTGGTGGACGAAAACGACGAGCTGCAAGAGCCCGGCAAGTTTGTGGCCGATGGGAAGAACGGCTACGGCGGCGAATATGACTTCACGGCCGCGATTCTGGAGAACCTCAGATTGGCGGGGGTGCAGCAGGCGCACAAAGAAGACCGCCTCACCTTGACCGTGCTGACCGGCTGGCCGGGCCACTACCTCTGCGCCGAAGGGCGCTACCTGGAAGGGGAGAGTGGCAAAGAGCGGCGGGCGGGCATCTTCATCGGCCCCGAATTCGGCACCGTCTCCCGCTCCGACCTCGCCGCCGCCGCCCGCGAGGCGGGGGAGGCCGGCTTCGATGTGCTCATCGCCTGCGCCTTCAACTACGACGCCCACTCGGCCGAGTTTGAAAAGCTGGGCCGCATCCCCGTCCTCAAGGCGCGCATGAACGCTGACCTGCACATGGCCGACACGCTCAAAACCACCGGCGCGGGCAACCTGTTCGTCATCTTTGGCGAACCGGACATCGACATCGAGGAGGCGGGCGACAACCGGATTCGCGTCAAAATTCATGGGGTGGACATCTTTCACCCCCAATCAGGCGAAGTGCACTCCTCCGGCCCCGATGGCATCGCCTGCTGGTTCATCGACACCGACTACAACGAAGAGAGCTTCTTCGTGCGCCACGCCTACTTCCTGGGCGCGAACGATCCCTACAAGGCGCTCAAGACAACGCTGAAAGCGGAAATCGACGAGGAGGCGTGGGAAAGCCTGCACAGTGACGTGTCGCGGCCGTTTGACAAACCGCAGAGCGGCCGGATCGCCGTCAAGGTGATCAACCATCTGGGCGATGAAGTGATGAAAGTGTTCAGTGTGAGCTAGACAGGCTCGTACAGGCTCGTTCCACGCTCTGCGTGGAATGAAACGCCTGCCGCTCTGCGGCACATAGGCGGCAGGTATTCTACGCAGAGCGTGGGGGAACTCATTCCACGCGGAGCGTGGAACGAGAACGAGAACGAGAGGAAGACAATGCCGCGAAGCCGATACAAAATTTTCGATGATGCCCCCTATTTTCTGACGGCGACTGTCGTCAACTGGCTGCCGTTGTTTAACTCGCCGACCGTGGTCGAGATTCTCCTCGACTCGCTCCGATTTCTGCAGCAAAACGAGCGCCTTGTGCTCTACGCCTACGTCATCATGGAAAACCATCTGCATCTGGTGGCTTCCTCAACCAACCTATCGAAGGAAATGGGGAATTTCAAGTCGTATACGGCGCGTCGCATCATTGACAGCTACCGAGAGCGGGAAGCACAGTACATCCTTGCCCAACTGGCGTTTCACAAACAGCGGTACAAGCAGGACAGGGATTATCAATTGTGGCAGGAGAGTTCCCATCCACAGCGTATTCAAGGGATCGAGATGATGCAGCAGAAGGTGGCTTACGTTCACAACAATCCTGTCAAGCGGGGCTGGGTGGATGAGCCGACGCATTGGCGATACTCAAGTGCCAGAAATTACGCTGGCCTGGTGGGTTTGCTGGAAGTGCAAACCGAGTGGTAGGTGAGTGACGCAGAGCGTCTGGCTGGGCGTTCCACGCAGAGCGTGGAACGAGCAAGAATTTTATGGAATTTCGCATTGCCGACACCTTTACTGACAGCCTCGCCAGGTTAACCGGGCAGGAACAAAAAGCCGTCAAAACGGCTGCCTTTGATTTGCAGTTGAACCCGGCCCAGCCCAGCCTGCAGTTTGATCGCCTGGATCGCGCCAAAGACCCCAACTTCTGGTCGGTGCGCGTCAATAGCGATATCCGCCTGATCGTCCACAAGACGGATGCCAGCCTGCTGCTCTGCTATGTCGATCATCACGATGCCGCCTACAGTTGGGCCATGCGGCGCAAGATCGAGCGCCATCCGCGCACCGGGGCCGCCCAACTGGTAGAAATCCGCGAACGGGTGGAGGAGATTCCCATGTTCAGGCACGTGGCAGTGGAGGCTCCCTCCGCTGCCAAACCACTGCTCTTTGCCGGCATTGGTGATGATGAACTGCTCAGTTATGGTGTGCCCGAGGATTGGATGGCGGACGTGCGGCAAGCGACCGAAGATACGCTGTTTGAACTTGTCGAACACCTGCCCCAGGAATCGGCCGAAGCGTTACTGGAGCTGGCAACGGGCGGCAAACCGGCCATCATCGCCCCGCCGGCCGGCGATACCAATCCGTTCGACCATCCCGATGCCCAACGCCGCTTCCGGGTGTTGGCCGGCGTGGAAGAATTGGAACGCGCCCTCGAGTACCCGTGGGAAAAGTGGACCGTTTTTCTCCATCCGGCCCAACGCCACCGGGTGGAACGGGAGTATAACGGCCCGGCCCGCGTCTCCGGCTCGGCCGGCACAGGCAAGACGGTGGTTGCGCTTCATCGGGCCGTTTTTCTGGCCCGGCAGCATCCCACAGCCAACATCGTGCTCACCACCTTCTCCGATGCCCTGGCCAACGCCTTGAATGTCAAGCTTTTGCGGTTGATTGGCAACCACTCTGCCGTACGCGAGCGTATCCAGATTCATTCGATGCGGGAGCTTGGCGCCGATCTCTACACGGCTGAGTTTGGCCCGCCCAACATTGTTGATCCGGAACTGGTACGCGCGCTCTTAACGGAGATCGCGGCTGCGACTCCCGGCCACCATTTCAGCGAACAGTTCCTCCTGGCGGAGTGGACGGAGGTCGTTGACGCGTGGCAGTTGGAGTCGTGGGAAAGCTATCGGGATGTGCCCCGGCTGGGACGCAAGACACGCATTGGCGGCAGGCAACGGGAACTGCTCTGGTCAATCTTCCAGCAACTGCGCACCCAACTCAAACAGCGCCAAGTGGTGACGTGGCCGGTGGTCTATCGCAGGGTTGCCGAGCAGTTGGCGGCAAGCAGTGAGCGCCCCTTCGATTTTGCCGTGGTTGATGAATCACAGGATCTAGATGTGGCTGAGCTGCGCTTTTTGGCAGCGTTTGGCAATCAACGAGCCGACAGCCTCTTTTTTGCGGGTGATTTGGGGCAGCGCATTTTTCAGCAGCCCTTTTCGTGGAAAGGCGTGGGGGTGGACATTCGGGGCCGGTCGCATAGGCTCACCATCAACTACCGCACCAGCCACCAGATTCGGCAACAGGCAGACCGTCTTCTGCCCCTAGCGTTAGCCGACGTGGACGGAAACGTTGAGGAGCGGCGGGGGACAATTTCCGTGTTCAACGGCCCGCCCCCGATGATTACCGTTGTTGAAGACACGGCTGTCGAAGCGCAGGTCGCCGGTCAATGGATCGCCGAGCGGCTGGAAGCCGGTTTGCGGCCTGAGGAAATTGGTGTGTTTGTGCGGGCGGAAGCACAGATAGCCCGGGCGTTAGAGGCCGTGAAGCTGGCGGGGGCAAAATCGGCCGAATTGGATGATAAGGTGATCCCAGCCAGAGATTGCATTGCCGTGAGTACCATGCACCTGGCAAAAGGGTTGGAGTTTCGGGCGGTGGCCGTGATGGCCTGCGATGATGAGGTCATACCCTGGCAGCGTCGCATCGAAACGGTTGCCGACCTGTCCGATCTCGAAGAGGTCTACAACACCGAGCGGCATCTGCTGTACGTTGCCTGTACGCGGGCGCGCGATCATCTGCTCATCACAGGTGTTGAGCCGGCATCGGAGTTTCTGGATGATTTGCAGCGCTGATTCGGTTAGCTCATAAGGCGAGAAGCCGACGAATCCCGCGGCGCAGGGCGCCACTATCGGCCGGCCTGGCCACATCTTCGAATTGGGCTTTCTGCGACTACGGT